>NZ_APHR01000038.1 GCF_000349205.1 Methylophaga lonarensis MPL
AGGCATTCGGAACGAAGACAAGGAAAAAGTGTTTGATATGTTTTACAGCTTGTCTCGTGGCGATAATCAAACAAGTCATGGCGTGGAGTTAGCCATCTGCCGGGGCATGATTGGCGCTCATGGCGGACACGTTGCAGCCTTAAACAACCCTGACGGCAAAGGCACATTGATGCGTATCAGTTTGCCACTTAACTCCAATACAACATCGGGCAGCTAAAACTTTGGCAAGCATTTTAATCATTGAAGATGAACCACAGATCAAAAAATTCCTGCGAATCAGTCTGGAAGCTCAGCAATATACCGTGCTCGAATCAAGATTAGGCTCAGAAGGTTTATCGATGACTGCACATCAGCAAGTTGATCTCGTTATTTTGGATTTAGGCTTGCCGGATATGGATGGGATCGATGTCATCAAGGCGATCCGCGAGTGGTCCCAAATACCTATTATCGTCTTGTCGGTTAGGGCAATGGAGTCTGAAAAAGTCCGAGCATTGGATGCCGGTGCCAATGATTATGTGACCAAGCCATTCGGCATCAGTGAGCTGATGGCAAGAATCCGGGTCATTTTACGCAGCAGCGATCAAGATCCGGTTTCACCAACACGGGAAATCAATGGCTTGTTCATTGATCTGGCTGCTCATGAGGTCTTCCTGAATAAGCAGCCACTGCATTTATCACGCAAAGAATTTGAGTTATTGCGTCTGCTTAGTGCAAAACCTGGACAAATTATCACTCACCATTTTTTGTTAAACGCTATCTGGGGCGAACAATTTATTACCGAAACCCATTATTTACGGGTTTTAGTGCGGCAACTCAGACAAAAATTGGGCGAAACGGGGATCGAACCCAAATTTATAGAAACAGTACAAAGCATTGGGTATCGCTTAAAAACGTAATCTTCTGTTCTTGGAGTTAATCTCGGAATTCAACTTCGCACGAGTTCAGTGTGTTAATGGCTGAAAGGCGTCTAATAAATTGATGGCGATTCACAGTCTGTTAATGAGGTCTCCGACCTCATAATAATTATTAGCGTGAATGGATCATAATTTTTCATCATGCTTCTTAACTCATCGTAACCCATCGAAATTCGCATGAATTATGGATGCCTGTGTGAGGCGTAAAAAATAATCGTGAATGATTCACGATTTGTTAGTTCTGTGGAAATGATGATGTGGCCTGGCTTCCATGTCTTGCTCCGATTCGTCTGCTGGATCTGAGTTTAACCATATTTATCGTGGTGTTACAAAGTTAAGTGATGTTTTGGGTGTTTTTGAGTCTGTGGATTCCGGACAAACGCTGTGCCTTTTCCGGAATGACGATTGGTATTTTTTTCGATGCCGGAAGGTGGTTTGAGATGCCTCCGCTACGGTCGGCATGACATAAAACTTTGTAGGCGGAATGACGGTTGGTGGTGACTGTGCGTTTTCTGGAATACCGGTGAGCGTTTTTGGGACTGCCGGGAGATGGTTTGAGATGCCTCCGCTACGGTCGGCATGACATAAAACTTTGTGGATGGTATGACAGGTGGTTTGGCGGATGGTATGACATAAAACGCCAGATGATTTTTTCTGTCTTTGTGCTCTCTGTGTCTCTGTGGTTAGTTTTTTAAGTTATCTATTTCAATAAAAGCAATCGCTTAGGCGTTAGTCTTGTTGTTGGCTGTCATGCCTCAACCAGTTGGCGAGTTGTTCGGCTAGCCACGGACTGTCATCGACACTGAGATCATGTCCGGCCCAGGGATGGGCGAGCATGGGGAGCTGCCATTTTTGTTGCACGGCCCTGCTACATTCCACTGATACCAGTCTGTCCATTGGGCTGCTGACGATAAGCACCGGTTGTTTTGGGTTTGCTTTACCGGCTCGGTACAAGCCTGCGGCCAGTAATTGTCTGCCGATGGTTTTGGCGCTAACCGGGCGTTGTTGCTGTATTTGCAGCCAGGCGTCAACCACTTCTTGATGATGATTACGGTTGCAGACTAATTTCAGGATGGCGGCTTCTCGTTGCTGAATGTCACGAATAGCCCCTATTCGTAACATATTCAGATAACTGTGCCAGTAGAGTCGATCCCAGAACGGGCTTAGATCGGCGAAGCTGCTGTTGATCATGACTGCATGACTGGCATCCTCTGGAAATTGCTTGAGCCAGTCCCAAACCACCATGCCGCCCAGTGACAAACCCAGCAACCGTACCGGTTTGTTGAGTATGCCCTGCTCCATGGCTTGTGCTCTGACTATTCGGGTGATTTTTGGTAGTGAAATCGGGCTTTTCTGCTGGTAGTGTTGGCCAGTGCCGGGTAGATCCAGGCAATGAATCTGACTGTCGGGAAACTGTTGTTGCATCTGGCTGATAAAGTCACCCCAGTGTGCAGACTCCCGGCCCAGTCCCCGTAGCAATATCCAGTCAGTCATGGTGGATCATTGATTGACAGCTTTAAGTTGCTGATTGCGCCGATGTGGCCGGTCCAGATCAATGTCTGGGCCATAAGGCACCACGCCTGTCGGATTGATGGTCGCATGGCTGCGGTAATAATGGTCTTTAATATGTTGCATATTGACCGTCTCGGCGATGCCGGGCTGCTGATACAGCTCTCGGATGTATTCACGCAACTGGGCATAGTCTTCGATTTGCCTGATATTGCATTTGAAATGGCCGTGATAGACCGGATCAAAACGCAGCAAGGTCGTAAACAAACGCCAGTCAGCTTCGGTGATCTGATCGCCACATAAATAGCGGTTTTTCGTCAGGCGGACTTCAAGTTCATCAAGCGCATCAAACAGCTCAATAACAGCTTCTTCATAGGCTTGCTGACGGGTAGCAAAACCGGCTTTGTAAACGCCATTATTGACCTTGTCGTAGACCCAGTCGTTGATGGTGTCGATGGCCGTACGTTGCTGTTTGGGGTAATAATCTCCGGGCGTGGCACCTACCGCGTCAAATGCTGAATTAAACATGCGAATGATTTCTGCGGATTCATTGCTGACGGGGCGTGATTGCTGTTTGTCCCAGAGTAATGGCACGGTCACCCGGCCGGTGTATTCGGGATCAGCTTGCGTGTAGATTTGATGCAGATAATCCGCCTGAAACAAAGGATCGGCAACCACACCGGCAGCCGGGGCAAATGTCCAGCCCTGCTCCAACATCAATGGATTGACCACGGATACGCTGATCATTGATTCCAAACCTTTGAGTTTGCGGAAGATCAGGGTGCGATGTGCCCAGGGACAAGCTAAAGAGACATACAGATGATAACGACCCGGTTCGGCAGTAAAACCGCCCTCGCCGCTGGGGCCGGGCGCACCATCCGGGGTGATCCAGTTGCGAAACTGTGCATCGGTTCTGACAAAGCGACCACCGGTTGATTCGGTGTCATACCATTCGTCGTGCCACTGCCCTTTTACCAGCAAACCCACATTATTCCCCTTTGTGAAAATTGTTCTGCTGTTGGGACACTAGCAGGCTATAGACGTTCATCCTGTCTTACTTTTGCAATGGTTTAGCTTGAACTTGAGGCCAGTCAGTGTCTGGATTGAATCCGGGTTCTAATGCCTGAATACGTTGAATCAGTGGCGGATGCGTGGATAACCAGCCGCTCAATTTGCCGGACAAATCGGCAAACATCATATGTCTGGCTTCTTCAAGTTCATCATGCACCGCTTCTTGCAAGCCGCTGCGTTGTAAACCGCCGATTTTCTTCAAAGCCGCAGCTAACGCCAGTGGATCACCGGTAAAGCGGCTGGCGTCCGCATCGGCCAGATATTCGCGCTGCCGGGAAATCGCCGCTTGCATGACACGGCCAAAAAAGGCACCTAGTAAACCAAGAATGACCAATGCAATGCCCAAAAACACCAACTGACCACCTTTACGACTGCGGCCGGCTGAATGCATGACTATCCTGCCGACAACGTAGAGTCCCATCAGGCCGTGAATCAGGCCAATCAGTCGCAGATTAAGGCGCATATCAAGGTTGCGAATATGGGCAAATTCATGGGCCACCACAGCGCCAAGTTCATCACGGGTCAACAACTCAAGTGCGCCGCGAGTCACGGCAATTGCGGCTTTATCTGTGCTTTTACCTGCCGCAAAGGCATTGATACCGGATTCTTTTTCCAATACAAAAATGGCCGGCACTGGCAGACTGGCGGCGAGAGCTGTTTCTTCGACCAGATTGCGATAACGTTTGATGGCTGGATCTGAGTTTTCGTCAGTAACTTCGGTGGCACCCAATGCTCTGGCAATGTCGGCACCATCACTGCCCAGTGTCATGATTTTCCATAAACAGGCCAGCAAGATCAGTACAGCCACGGCAATACTGGTAAAGATAAAGGCCTGCCAGTCAATCAACCATTGGCTGGAGTGTGCGGTGGCGCCAGTAACCGGTCGTATCGAGACAATACCGGCAATCAACATGGACACCAGCGCCAGTGACAACAAAAACAAGCCCCACATCAGGCGACTTTGTTTACGGGCATTGGCAGCCAGTAAATAACTGCTTTGCTCAGCCATGATCAGAACTCGACTTTGGGGGCCGCCTGAATGGCCTCGCGATCATCAAATTCCAGTTCGTTGGCACGGCGGAAATTGAACATGTTGGCGAGAATGTTGGTCGGGAAGGTTTCAATCACATTGTTGAATTCGAGCACGGTGTTGTTATAACCGCGACGTGATGCGGCAACACGACTTTCAATACTGGTTAACTGTTCCATCAAGTCACGAAATGCGCCATCGGCTTTCAGTTCCGGATAGGCTTCAGACAAGGCAAAAATGCCGCCCATCGCTTTGCCAAGCAGCCCCTCGGCCTGTCCCAGTGCGAGCATGTTTTTGGCATCATCAGTAGTGATTCCGGCACGCAGTTGTTCAGCCTGATTACGGGCGTCAATCACTTTGGTCAGCGTATCCTGCTCATGGCTGGCGTAACCTTTTACGGTGGCCACCAACTGCGGCACCATATCATGTCGCTGTTTAAGTATGACGTCTATCTGTCTGAAAGCATTCTGAAAAGTGTTTCGCATTCTGACCATTTTGTTGTAAGCCAGAATGGTATAGCCGACGATGAGCAATAAAATTGCCGGTAAAAGCCATTCCATAAAAAGTCACTCCTGTAAGCAGATGAAAGATAAACACAATCCACATCATAGCTGAACAGCAGCCATGGCGATCAACAGTGTCAGATCAGCGATAGATCGCGCCACTCTCCAGCAATAGTTGACGCATTGACTCCGCCATTTGATGGTAACCCTGAGCATTGGGGTGAACAGCATCAGCTTTCATGGACGGATCTTTAAGCAGATCGGTGATGATGTTGTTTTGTAGCGGCAAACCAAACTGATTGGCAACACGTTGATATTCGGGGGCCGGTGACAGGCGGATACCTGGTGCCGGAACGGAGGCCAAAATCACCTGAGCACCGTGCTGACGAATCAAGCTGATCATTTGGGACAGATTTTGTTCGAGTTGATCCCGACTTTGCTTGCGTAATAAATCATTGCCGCCATGAACAAGAATCACCAGCTCGGGACGGGTTTCGGCAAGCACTTCGGGCAGTCTTTCCAGTCCCTGGCTGCTCAGTTCGCCGGGAACACCGGAATTAATCACTTGCTTGCCAATCATCTGTGAAAGTATGGCGGGATAGCTGGTATCTGTCGTTGCACCGGTGCCAAAGGTCAGGCTGTCGCCAAAGGCGAGAATGACCGCATTACTGGACAAGGGCTGAATTTGCGGCGTTTCACTGCCACAGCCGGCAAGTAAAACTGCGAGGGCAAATATCGGGCTAAGTAGTAATCGTTTCATGGTGAATTGGCATCCTTGCTACGGTGGGAAATAAACGGTGAAAGTTTTCGCTGGTGCTGGCAGCGATATTTTCAACCGTATCGTGACGCAACTGAGCCAAAAACTCAGCTACATGTTTCACAAAAACTGGTTTGTTTGTTTTTCCACGATGAGGAACCGGAGCCAGATAAGGCGCATCGGTTTCAATCAGAATGCGATCCAGTGGCAGCTTTTTAGCGACTTCTTGCAGTTCAACGGCGTTTTTGAAGGTGACAATGCCTGACAGGGAAATATAAAAACCAATATCCAGGGCCCGTTTGGCGGTTTCCCAGTTTTCGGTAAAGCAGTGAATAATGCCGCCCGCTTCTTCTGCCTGCAGTTGTTCCAGCATATCCATGGTGTCATCGCGCGCATCACGGGTATGGATAATCAGTGGTTTTTTCAGTTGTTTTGCGGCGTCAATGTGAATGCTAAAACGATCTCTTTGCCACTGAAGATCGCCTTCACTGCGAAAATAATCCAGCCCTGTTTCACCAATCGCAATAACTTTAGGATGCGCTGCCGCTTCTATCAGCGCCTCTAATGACATGGTGCCTTCGGGATCCACATTAGGATGCACCCCGACACTGGCGCAGACATTGTCATGCTGCTCAGCAATGGCTTTTGCTTCATGGCAACTGGCCTGATCAATGGCGATACACAAGATATGGTCAACCGCGGCAGCATGGGCCTCGGCAACAACAGCGGTAATACCACCTTCCTGATCGGCCAGCATATTCAGGTGGCAGTGAGAATCTATAAACATATGATGATTGGCTATCCGGGTGTTTCAGGGGGAAGGCAGCTTTGCCTTACATTGTGTAGGTGACTTTGTCTGATTTGAGTTTGTCGACCAGATAATTTTCGATTTTACCGCGAATGACATTACTGCTGCCGTTGATATCGCTAAATTGAACGCCGATGCCTGCGGTTTGATTGCTTTGTGCGCCTTGTGGTGTGACCCATGCAACTGTGCCCGCTACAGGGATTTTCTCTGGTTCATCCAACAAACTGAGCAGAATAAATACTTCCTCGCCCATTTGATAAGGCTTGTTGGTAGGAATGAATAATCCGCCATTTTTGAGAAAAGGCATGAATGAGTGATACAGCATGTTCTGATCACTGATTCTGAGAGACAAAATACCTTTACGCGGATTACTGGTCATCTGCTATTACCTGACTGCTCGTTGACTGGGCATCTTGTGTGAAGATGTGCTTTGCACAATAGATACCATAAAGTCTTCTATTAACAATATCTTGTTAAAGTTATTTTGAGACGATATTAGCTTTATTGTGGCATTGATGCAATCCAGAACACGCCACAATTGTTGTTCAGGCAAACTTGAGGAATGGCTTTGCTTACCAAGCATGGTGGATTTGATCTGCTCGCCCACCCAAAGCTGAAGTTGTTGAAATAGCAAACTTAAATCAAGATTTTGCCAGTCCTGTGCGAGTTGAATAACGTTGCCCTGCCCCTTCAAAAGTTGTTCAAAGTCGCGCTCTGCCTGACTCAGTGAATCAAGACTCCCCTGTTCAAACATACGCTTGATTTGCAGCGGAGCGCCGCCAGTCAAGGCATGCAGCCGGGCGAGATCGTCATCATGAATCGAAATATCTTGCGCCAGCAGCCATTGGCGAGTTTGTTCAATATCCGCCACAGTCATCTGCAATGTCTGACAACGACTCCGAATAGTGATTGGCAACAGCGACGCACTGTCACTCACCAGAATAATCAGCGTGTTGGCGGGGGGTTCCTCGAGCAGTTTCAACAGGCTGTTACTGGCATTGATGTTCATTGCCTCGGCCGGATGAATAATCACGGTTTTCCATTGGCCGATGTTGGGGGTTAGCGATTGCTTGTCCTTCAATTGGCGTATTTGGTCGACTTTGATGACTTTGCTTGATTCTTCCAGGCCAATGTAAAGATGATCGGGATGCGAGGCAGCCTTCATGAGCTGGCAGCTGTGACACTGCCCACAGGCCTGGTGATTATTCGGCTGAAGGCAGAGCATGTTGCTGGCAAGTTGTTGTGCAAAGTCAGCTTTTGCCAGCCCTGTGATGCCCGTGATAATCAGTGCATGAGGCATGCGCTGGTTGTCCAGCATGCTGTGGATTTGCTGCCAGGCAGTCTGATGCCAGTAATACTGCTGCTGGTTCATGATAAGCGCAGTTTATCGAGTGCTGCCCGAACAGCCGTTTCGACGGAACCCAGAGCTTGGGAGGCATCAATCACGCTGATGCGATCAGGCGATTGATTGGCTCTTTGCAGATAACAGTTGCGAATTTTCTCAAAAAATTCGACTTTCTCCTGCTCAAAGCGATCCAATGCGGCCGCTCTTTGACGCACACGTTGTTGACCGGTTTCAACTGGTAAATCAAACAACAAGGTCAAATCTGGCATCAGGCCCTGCAAGGTCCAATCTGCAAGCGCTTGAATGCGTTGTTCTGCAACACCACGGCCGCCGCCTTGATAGGCAAAGGTCGCGTCAACAAAGCGATCTGAAATCACCCATTGCCCGACATTCAGTGCAGGTAGAATTTTAGTGTTGAGGTGTTCTGCTCTGGATGCAAACATCAGCAATAATTCGGTATCAATGCTCATGCCTGATTCGCGTGGTTTGAGCAGAATTTCCCGAATCTCTTCAGCCAGAGGCGTACCGCCAGGTTCTCGAGTAATGATGTGCGGTATTTGATGCCTGTTCAGATAATCACTGATCACACTCATTTGAGTGGATTTTCCGGCACCTTCGATGCCTTCAATAGAAATAAACTTACCTTTCATTGATACGCTGCCGATAAACGCGAACTGCTCGATTATGTTCTTCAAGTGTGGCCGAAAAAGTATGACGTCCGTCTGCTTCACCGGTGGCCACAAAGTACAGGGCATCACCATCCGCAGGATTGAGTGCGGCTTCGATGGACTCCCTGCTTGGCAATGCAATCGGTGTAGGTGGCAGACCGAAACGTGTGTAGGTGTTATACGGAGTATCCGTGTTGAGATCACTCCGGCGAATCACACCCTCATAGCGATCGCCCATTCCATAAATCACCGTTGGGTCTGTTTGTAGTCGCATGCCTTTTTCCAGCCTTCTGACAAAAACACCGGCAATCTGCGGTCTCTCATCAGGTACGCCACTCTCTTTTTCGATAATAGAAGCCATGATCAAGGCCTCATAGGGCGTTTTGTACGGTAGATTGTCTGCACGTTGCTGCCAGAGTTCATCAAGCGTGTTGACCATCTTTCGATGAGCACGTTTCAAAAACTGAACATCACTTGTTTCAGCTGGAAAATGGTAAGTCTCTGGCAAGAACCAGCCTTCGGGGTGAGTATCTTCTGGCTTGCCCAAAGCGGCAATCACCGCTTCGCCTGTCAACGGGGTCAAAGTTTGGCGAATTTTAGGGTGTGCTGCCAGCTGATCCAGCAGTTGTTGACTGGTCATTCCTTCAACAATAGTAATGGGATACTGCACTACCCGCCCTTCAATAAATTGTTCCAATAAATCTGGCAGGGTCGAACCCGGTCTTATCCGATACTCACCGGCTTTGATTAAATGTGCATTGCCCTGAAGTCGGCCATAAACATCCAAATAAAAACTGGGCATGTCACTCAAACCCTGCTGATAAATCGCCTGACTGATACGACTCAGGTTGGCACCACGTTGTACGGTAAAAATCACCTCATCTGATTCAACTTGCACAGGAGTTGTTAAGAATCTTTGGTATTCAGACCAGACGAATAGCACCGGCGAAACAACAAGAACCAACAGGATTAAGATTTTGATTTTTAATGAAACTTTCATTTTCTATCCATGCCTTTCAGAGCACTCAGCAACACATCGGTGACTTGTCTTTTGGTGAATGTTTTCTGCAGTGCCGGTATCATCCGTACCGGCCAAATGCCTATCAGACTGTTACAGACAAACATCTCATCCGCGTTGAGCAAATCGTTTTGTGTGATGTCAATGGTGTCACACTGAATACCCAGACTGACTGCCAGATTGATGATTTTTTCCCGCATGATGCCGCAAATGCCTGCATTGTCGAGCTTCGGTGTTTTGAGCACACCGTTGTCTACCAGGAACACATTGGACATGGTGCCTTCAACCAGTCGCCCTTCAATATCAAACATCAAACCTTCTGCAAACTGTTCGTCCTGCCACTCTGATCGGGCCAGCACTTGTTCCAGCCGATTCAGATGTTTGATTCCAGCTAGCGCCGGGTTGAGAGAAAGTCTATGACTACATACAAACAGCTGGATGCCGTTTTGCTGATTCGACTCGGGATAAACGGGCATGGGATGGGTGGAGAGTATTCGTGTTGCTTGCATATCAGCTGTTATCCGATAGCCACGACCACCTTCGCCCCTGGTGATGATGATTTTGATGACTTGATCAGTACTGAGTTCGGCAATTAAATCATTTAATTCTTGCTGCAACGCAGATGCGTCAAGCTGGATTTTCAGGCGTTCACAGCCCAGGGTGAGCCGATGCAGATGTGCCGACAAAAACTCGGCAATGTCGTTGCGAAAGGCGATGGTCTCAAAGACACCATCGCCATACTGCAAGCCACGATCCTGAACGTTGATTCTGTTGTCCGGCTTACCGTTAATCAGAATCATCTGACCCGTCCCGGATTAACTGATTTTTTTGAAAATAACGGTACCGTTGGTGCCACCAAAGCCGAATGAGTTCGACATTGAGACGTCAATTTTCATCTGTCTGGCAGTGTGTGGTACATAATCCAGATCACAACCTTCGCCTGGGTTATCCAGGTTAAGCGTTGGTGGTGCCACCTGATCACGGATTGCCTGAACACTGAACACCGCCTCAACACCACCGGCTGCACCCAACAAATGTCCAATCGCAGACTTGGTTGAGCTGACAGCTACCGATTTAGCTGAATCACCCATGGCACGTTTGATGGCCATAGTTTCAGCGACATCACCCGCAGGGGTAGAAGTACCGTGTGCATTGATATAGTCAATGTCTTCCGGGTTAAGCTGGGCATCATTCATTGCATTACGCATGCAGCGTGCAGCCCCTTCCCCACCCTCTGATGGCAGCGTCATGTGGTATGCATCACTGCTCATACCAGAGCCCGCCAATTCTGCGTAGATTGTGGCACCGCGTTTAACCGCATGCTCGTATTCTTCGAGTACCAATACACCGGCACCATCACCCAACACAAAGCCATCTCTGTCTTTATCCCAAGGGCGGCTGGCCGCTTCAGGATCATCGTTGCGTGTTGACAAAGCTCTAGCAGCAGCAAAACCACCCAGACCAGTGGGTGAAGTTGCCATTTCAGCACCGCCGGCAATCATCACATCAGCATCACCATACTGAATCATTCTGCCTGCAGCCGCGATGTTATGCGTGCCGGTTGAACATGCGGTAACAATAGCCGTATTCGGACCCTTCAAGCCGTACATGATCGAAAGGTTGCCAGAAATCATATTGATGATGTTGCTGGGCACAAAGAATGGTGAAATTCTGCGTGGGCCACCATTGAGGAAACTGTCATATCCAGCTTCGATGCCGGGCAGGCCACCAATGCCAGAGCCGATGGCAACGCCAATTCTTTCTGCATTTTCGTCGGTGATTTCCAGGCCGGCGTCTTCGATGGCCTCTTTAGCTGCCGCAAGGCCATAATGAATAAAAGTATCCATTTTTTTCGCATCTTTGCGGGACAGTACTGTAGTGACATCAAAATCTTTGACGCTTGCGCCAAAGCGCACTGAAAAATCAGAGACATCAAAGGCCGTGATTGGAGCTACGCCACTCTTACTAGCCAGAATATTTTCCCAACTGCTCACAGCGGTAAGGCCCACAGGCGTTACAGCGCCGACACCAGTCACAACTACACGTCTCTTGGACATCAGTTATCCTTTTAAAACCATCTCATAGATATGACATAGCCGCCTAGTATGGATGAACATACTAGGCGGCTATCAAAAACTGATCTGCGCGATTAAGACTGAACAGAATTAATGTAGGCAACAGCTTCTTTTACTGTAGTGATTTTCTCAGCTTCTTCATCCGGAATTTCACATTCAAATGCTTCTTCCAGTGCCATGACAAGCTCAACGGTATCCAGAGAGTCTGCACCCAAATCGTCGATGAATGAAGCGTCTGCAGTGACTTCGTCCGCATTTACACCCAACTGTTCGACGACAATTTCTCTTACACGAGCTTCGATATCACTCATAACATCTGTTTCCTTTGGTGGTTAAATACATAAATAATGTGCAGGCATTTTATAGTGCCGACACCATGGAGACAAGCCAAAAGCACTCTTGAAGGATTGTCACCAGATAAAACACCGGTGTGTTAGAACCGGAATTGTTAACTCATATACATGCCGCCGTTCACATTCAGGGTCTCACCTGTAATGTATCCAGCTGCAGGACTGGCCAGGAAAGTAACGGCTGCCGCAATTTCTTCAGGCTCACCCAAACGTTTGGCAGGAACTTGTTCCAACAGCGCAGTTTTGTGTGCTTCAGGCAAGCCGCTGGTCATGTCTGTATCGATAAATCCGGGCGCAACCGCATTGACAGTAATACCACGGGCACCGACTTCTCTGGCCAGTGATTTGCTGAATCCAATCACACCCGCTTTGGCTGCGGCGTAGTTGGTTTGTCCGGCATTGCCCATGACACCGACGACTGATGTGATAGAGATAATTCGGCCCCAACGCGCTTTAGTCATTGCACGCAGGCAGCGTTTGCTCAGACGGTAGATCGGCGTCAGATTGGTATTAACGATGTCATCCCACTCTTCGTCTTTCATCCGCATCAGCAGGTTGTCGCGGGTGATACCGGCGTTGTTGACCAGAATATCCGGCGCACCAAATTCTGCCTCAATCGCTGAAACTACTGATTCGATAGCTTCGGCATCGGTGACATTCAGAACCACGCCTTTGCCAGTGATGCCAGCAGCTTGTAAAAATTCGCTGATGGTATTGGCGCCGCCTTCAGAAGTTGCTGTTCCAATTACGGTCGCGCCCTGCTCTCCAAGGCTCAGGGCAATGGCTTTACCAATGCCGCGTGTGGCGCCGGTGACCAGTGCAATTTTTCCTTGCAATGTCATGATGCTTCTCCTAATGCTTGTATGGCTTTGTCCAGCGATGCCGGATCGAACACCGGTAACGCCTCTACACTCTTATCAATACGTTTGGTCAATCCAGCCAATACCTTGCCCGGACCACATTCAACCAAAGTGATCACGCCATTGCCTGCAAGATGTTGTATGGTCTCCACCCAGCGAACCGGGCTGAATAATTGTTGCGTCAACAGGTCACGTATCTCGGCAGCATCAAGGCTGCTGGTGACACTGGCATTGTGAATGACGGGAATCTTCGGGCTGTTGATAGTGATATTTTCAAGTTCAAGCTTGAGTCTATCTGCAGCGGGACGCATCAGCGCACAATGGGATGGTACGCTCACAGGCAGCAATAAAGCGCGTTTTGCGCCTTTTTCGGTAGCGATTTCAATGGCTTTTTTTACCGCACTATCACTGCCTGCAATAACAACTTGTCCTGGCGAATTGAAGTTAACGGCTTCAACTACGCCAACATCACTTGCTTGTTCACAGACATTGATGACGTCAGCATCTTCAAGGCCAAGTATCGCTGCCATGGCACCTTCACCAGCTGGTACGGCTTCCTGCATGAATTGGCCACGCATTTGAACCAGTTTTACTGCATCTGCAAAGGAAATTGCTTCAGCGGCCACCAAAGCAGAATATTCACCAAGACTATGGCCTGCCAGAAAAGCTGGTGTCAGTTGGCTTTGTTGCTGCCAACAGCGCCAGACGGCAATGCCTGCTGTCAACATTGCAGGTTGAGTGCGATTCGTCTGATTCAGATCGTCCTCTGGTCCATTCTGAACCAGGTCCCACAAGTCATAACCGAGCACCTCTGAAGCTTCAGAAAATGTGCTTTTAACCTGCGGGAATTGTTCTGATAAATCGGCCAGCATGCTACTGATTGAGAACCTTGGCCTGGGAAAACAAACGCAAACGTCATGAGTTTTTAACCTCAGATATTAATATTTGATGAGGGCTGAACCCCAAGTGAAACCGCCGCCAAATGCTTCAAACAGTAGCGTTTCACCGCGTTGAATACGACCATCCCGAACAGCTGTATCCAATGCCAGTGGAATAGAGGCAGCCGAGGTATTGCCATGGTCATGCACAGTCACGACGACGCGTTCCATGGACATGCTCAATTTTTTGGCCGTAGCAGAGATAATTCTGATATTCGCCTGATGCGGAATCAGCCAGTCGATATCGTGTTTTTCGAGGCCGCTCGACTCAAGCGTTTCGTCAACGATACTGCTGAGCGTTTTTACCGCGACCTTGAATACTTCGTTGCCTTGCATATCAATATAGGCAGCATCAGATGTCACAGCAGAGCCGGGGCCGGTTGGCACATGCAGCAGCTGGTTATAACTGCCATCACAATGAATATGTGTAGACAGAATGCCGGCACTGTCTGATGCTGACAGCACTACAGCTCCCGCACCATCACCAAACAACACGCAAGTATTGCGGTCAGTCCAGTCAACAATGCGTGACAGGGTTTCTGCACCAATGACCAGCGCATTGCGAACTGAACCGCTCTTGATGAACTTGTCAGCCACGGTCAGCGCATAGACAAAGCCCGTACATACGGCTTGCAAGTCAAACGCCGGGCAACCACTGTTGATGCCCAGTTTTTCCTGAACCAGTGAAGCCGTGCTAGGGAAGATTCTGGTCGGTGTTGTCGTGGCAACGATGATCAAGTCAATATCGCTGCTCTGCAAACCTGCAGCTTCGATTGCTCGTTCTGCCGCATGGAATGCCAGATCGGTAGTGCTCTGATGAGCTTCTGCGATATGACGTTTTTTGATGCCGGTGCGCTCGGTGATCCAGTCATCACTGGTTTCCACCATGTTTTCCAAATCTTTGTTTGTCAGCACTTTTTCAGGCAGATAACTGCCCGTACCGGCTATTTTTGAATAAATCACAATACCTGGCCTTCGAGCAAAATTTCGAGATGTTTGCTGATATTTTTGGGCACGTCTTTTTTGGCTTCGATGATGGCAATTTTGATCGCGTTGGCAAATGCAAATTCATCTGCACCGCCATGACTCTTGATCACAATACCCTGAAGACCAATCAAATTGGCACCGTTGTATGCCCGCGGGTCAAGCTGTTGTTTGAAATGTTTCAGTACAGGCGTGGCCATCAGACCGACCAGTTTGGTCAGGATGTTTCGCTTGAACGAGGCCCGAAGATAGTGACTGATCATATGGGCTACGCCTTCACTGGCTTTCAGTGCCACGTTGCCGACAAAGCCGTCACAGACCAGAACGTCACATTTGCCTTCGTAAAGACCATCGCCTTCGACGTAACCAATATAGTTAAGATCGGTTTTTTCGAGTAAGCGCGCGGCTTCCTTGACCCGCTCGTTACCTTTGATTTCCTCAGAGCCGATATTCAACAGGCCAACACGCGGCTTGCTCAAACCTTCTACTGATTCAACCAATACCGATCCCATCAGTGCAAACTGCACAAGATGCGCTGCGCTGGAATCAACGTTGGCACCGAGATCAAGCACGTAGGTATGTCCTTCCATGGTCGGCAGTGCTGTGACAATGGCCGGTCTTTCAATACCCGGCAGCGTTTTCAGCACAAACCTGGCGATTGCCATCAGAGCCCCGGTATTACCGGCGCTGACACAGGCTGAGGCCTTACCCTCGCGAACCATGTTGATGGCGACGCGCATTGATGAGTCTTTTTTGCCTCGCAAGGCTGCGGAGGGCAACTCATCCATTTCGACCTGCTGACTGGCATGCTGAACGATCAGACGCTGGTCATCGAGCGCCTTATGAACCGCCAACTCAGCTTCAATTGAAGCTTGATTGCCGATCAGTACAAAACTTACGTCAGGATGGGTTTTGAGGGCAGATAGTGCAGCGGGGACCACGACTTTTGGTCCGTGGTCCCCGCCCATAGCATCAATAGCGATTGTTAAAGTCAATTGCAGCTATGCCTTATTCACTCTTGTCAGCAACTACCTTACGGCCACGGTAATAGCCGTCAGCCGATACGTGATGGCGGCGGTGCAATTCACCTGAAGTTGAATCAACTGAGAGTGTAGAGGCACTCAGTGCGTCATGTGAACGACGCATACCACGACGTGATGGACTCTTTTTGTTTTGTTGGACAGCCATTAGTAAAACTCCTAAACCAAATACAATTAATGTTCTTTCTTTGTTTTCAATGCCGATAACACGGCAAAGGGTGAAACCGGCTTTTCGGTTTCAATTTCCTGCTCACCTGAAGACCAGAGTTCATCTGGTAAGCAGGCTTGTTCATGTCTGGGCACCAGAGGTAGCGCCAAAATAATCTCATCTTCAACCAGGTCAGCTGGATTCACAGCATCTGAATTTTCCAGCAGCCATGGCTCATATTGTTCAGCAAGACCTTCGATTTTTCTCTCGTGTCTGACCAGCGCCAGCAAGCTTTTAATATCAAACTTGTAGGGCATGGCCTGCATACAACGCTCGCAGATCAGGGCCAGCTCTCCGCTGAAGTGCCCTTCTACATATGGCGTTCCGGTCTGGTCAACATCAAACTGCAGGGTGACTTGAATTTCACCTTGCTGATTAGCCAGTTTGTCGGCCAGACGTGTCAGCGATGCTACTGGCAATGTACCGCTTATCTGCACACCATTGTGGGCAAATCGAAAAGGGTCTATATCGCGTGGTAATTGCTGGTGCATAATCGACGGGATTATATAAGAATTATTACTAAACAGCAAAACACATGACATCAGATGCCTGTGCCGAAATTGCACTGCATCTTGATTCAGGCATTGTTGTGCAGTTCTATGACGGCATTGCTCTGATCAGCCGCTTGTTTCGAGTTGTCATTTCTGAGCGCATCAATGTAGTAAAGGTAAGTCGCATCAATGTCTCCGGTGATGTAGTTGCCATCGAAGCATGAGGTGTCAAAACGCTCAACATTGCTTTTCTTTTTGATAGCCTCAACCAGATCATCCAGATCCTGATAAATCAACCAATCGACACCGAGCTCTTTGGCAATTTCTTCTACATCACGATTATGCGCCACAAACTCGGATGCTGAAGGCATGTCGATGCCATAAACATTAGGGTAGCGAACTGGCGGTGCTGCGGATGCCAGGTAGACTTTGTTAGCACCTGCATCTCGAGCCATTTGCACGATTTGTTGAGAGGTGGTGCCACGCACAATTGAGTCGTCAACCAGCAAGACATTCTTGCCTTTGAACTCCAAAGGAATCGGATTCAGTTTTTGACGAACGGATTTTTTGCGTTGCATTTGGCCTGGCATGATGAATGTCCGGCCAATGTAGCGGTTTTTGATAAAGCCTTCCCGATAGATAACACCCAGATCGTAAGACAACTGTAATGCTGCGCTGCGGCTGGTGTCAGGGATTGGAATAATCACGTCGATATCATGATCAGGGAATTCACGGCGGATTTTTTCAGCGAGTTTGGTGCCCATCCGCATGCGGCTCTTGTGAACCGAAACACCATCGATCATTGAATCTGGACGTGCAAAATAAACATATTCAAAGATGCAGGGAGATTTGATTGGATTTTCAGCACATTGCTTGGCATGGAACTGCCCTGCTGTATCGATGAAGATACACTCGCCCGGCTCAATATCACGCATCAACTGGAAGTCCAGCGAGTCAATCGCCACACTTTCAGAGGCGATAACATACTCAGAGCCCATCGCTGTTTCGCGTTTGCCTACCACTGCAGGACGAATGCCATAGGGATCTCGAAATGCCAGAATACCAACGCCAGCAATCATCGCGACTACGGCATAGGCACCCTTGCAGCGTTTATGCAGTTGTTCGACGGCCTTGAAGATATCTTCTGGCTGCGGTTTGAGTTTGCTGCTTTCCTGAAGTTCATGTGCCAGTATGTTTAAGAGCACTTCAGAATCAGAATCGGTATTCAGGTGGCGGCGATCAGTTAAGAACAGTTGTTCCTTGAGTACTTTGGTATTGGTCAAGTTACCGTTATGTGCCAGTGCAATACCGAAAGGAGAATTCACATAGAACGGTTGTGACTCTGCTGAGGTTGAACAACCTGCTGTCGGATAACGAATGTGACCGATACCCATTTTACCTTTGAGTCGCAGCATATGGCGGGTGTGAAAAACATCCTGAACCAGCCCGTTATCCTTGCGCAGGTAAAATTTGCCGTCACTGTCACAGGTGATGATCCCGGCAGCGTCTTGTCCACGATGCTGCTGAACTGTTAAACCATCATAAAGCGCCTGATTGACTTCAGAATGGCTCACAATACCTATAATTCCACACATACCTGTACCTACCGAGGATTTTAGAAATTGATATGATCAGCAATGTCAGCGGGCAGATAATCTTTTGCCCAGATCGCCAGCGACTCAAACTGAGCCAGTAATAAAGAGTTCTGCCACCAACTATCTTCCGGCATTGGGGTCGCGCCAGCTACCAGTACCAGCAACGTCACAATGGCAACACCACGCAATAGTCCAAACAACACGCCAAGCGAGCGGTCAGTACCTGTCAAACCCGTTTTATCGACCAGTGTTCCGATCAGATGATTGACCATCGCGCCCAGAATCAATGTGATAACAAACAATGCCGCAAATGCGATAAACAGACGAATGGTAGGTGTATCGATATAGCCGGTGAGCAAGGCTGCGAAGTTGGCATGAAACATATAGGCAACCCACAGAGCAACAATCCAGCTGACAATTGACAGTACTTCTCTGATAAAACCTCTGATGATGCTGATGCCTGCGGAGATTAAAATGATTGCGATAATCAGGAAGTCGACCCAGACCATACTTACCCCGCGATACCACTGCGTTTCAAACGGTAAATTCTAGCAGAATGTTGCCAAGATATCCCTAGATATTTGTAACTGATCAGGGCTGATAGCTTTGAATTTGTGGACTCAGTCCCAGAGAATCTCTGAATTCGCTGGAAAGACGTTCAAGTCTTGCTCGATCAGTTGTTGGCGCCAACCTGACTCGGTAGACCGTCGAGCCCGAAGTTTCCACAGTTTCAATTTGTGCTGAGTGACCTTGATCCTGCAGTCTTTGGACAAGACTATCGGCATTAGATTTCACAGAAAAACTTCCGAGTTGCAGAACCCAGCGTTCCGCATCAACATCTGCTGGAGCTGGAGCTGGAGCTGGAGCTGGAGCTGGAGCTGGAGCTGGAGCTGGAGCTGGAGCTGGAGCGTGGGAGCTGGAGGCTGGAGA
>NZ_APHR01000039.1 GCF_000349205.1 Methylophaga lonarensis MPL
TCCAGTATCTCTCCAGTTTCCACATCTTCAACAACGACCCGCATGCCGCCAACGCCAGTGCCGATGAATTTTGAATCGCCGGCCAGCACACGCACCATGACTTGAGTCTCGTCGGCATATACGGGTGAAGCTAACATGGCGATGATGCCAAACATCCACAAAAACCGAGATTTCATTGTTGTACCCCTCAAAATAAGTAAACTCTAATATATCGTACCTGTTCAGACTGAGAATGCAAGTCTAAAGCGGCTGACAATATCTGTGCGACAATAACGCGATGACTCAAGTTTTAAACATTTCCAGACAAACCCCATGATTGATATTCGACAACGTGCGCTTGATTTGCTGTTGATAACCGCACCTGAAGACAAGGTGCAAGGTGTCGCAGCCTTATTTGAACAGGCAGCTACAAACCCCATCGAAATAAGCCGACAAGCACTGGATGTGCCTGAGTTACCCGGCCGACCTGCCAAGCCGGATCTGGTTGCACCCAGAGATTTGCCAAGGCGACGCAATAATGCCGAATTAGGCCATGCGGCCTTGATTCATGCCATTACGCATATCGAGTTTAACGCCATCAATCTGGCGCTGGATGCTATTGCTCGATTCGCTGACTTACCAGAAGATTTTTATCGTGACTGGTTGCGAGTAGCGGCAGAAGAAGCAACGCATTTCACCATGCTTAACGCCCATTTAGCCGAATCAGGCAAAACTTATGGTGATTTTCCTGCGCATGATGGAATGTGGGAAATGGCCCGAAAAACGCATCACGATCCGCTGATTCGCATGGCACTGGTGCCACGTGTGCTGGAAGCCAGAGGGCTGGATGTTACGCCCAAGATGATGGACAAGCTTCGCGCCAGTGGCGATCTTAAAGCGGTGGAAATTCTGGAGTTGATACTGCGTGAAGAAATCGGCCACGTTGCTGTTGGAACGCGCTGGTTCAACTATTTATGCGATCAGCGGCAGTTGGAGCCTTTGTCCACCTTCAGTGAGTTGCTGAATATTTACTTTGCCGGTGAGTTACGTGGTCCGTTTCATGATGAGGCCAGAAAACAAGCCGGATTTACCGATGCAGAAATGGCAATGCTCAATAGTCGTTAACTATCCTGTTGCTGCTGCTTTTTTTCCATCTCGGCTTTTTGACGGCGTGACTCTTTTGGATCAGCAATCAGCGGCCGATAGATTTCAATTCGATCTTTGTGGTTCAGCGTGCTGTTGAGCTTACAGATTTTGCCAAAAATACCGACCTTATCGCTTGCAAGGTCGATTTGTGGGAAGCGGGCGAGAATGCCACTGCGCTTGACAACATCTTCCACCAAAGTGTCTGGTGGCACGTCCAGAGACAGAATAACCTGTTCCTCTGGTGTAGCGTAGGCCACTTCAACCGTGATCAAATCATCCTTATCCATAAATCTCTCGTGCACGTTTACAAAAAGCATCCACCAGCGAACCGGAAATTTGTGTGAAGACCGGACCTAGCGCCAGATCCAGCAGCCGGGTGGAAAACTCAAAATCCATATCCAACTGAACCCGGCAACCCTGACCATCACCAATCGGGCTAAATTGCCAGAAGCCTTCCAGATGACGAAATGGACCGTCGATTAATTCAATGCGGATAGAGCGGCCGTGATCAAGACTGTTGCGCGTTGAAAACACATGATGAATACCGCCTTTGGCGATATCGAGTGATGCACAGATCACATCTTCATTTTTGCTGATGATTTCACTACCACGACACCAGGGCAGAAATTTGGGATAGGCCTCGACATCATTGACCAGATCAAACATCTGTTCCGGGGTGTACATCACCAGAGAACTGCGGGTTATTGTTGTCATGTATCCAGTTTGGTTGTTGTTCTCTTAGCCAATCAGGCCAAGCAGATTTGCAAAAATTATCACTATCGCTGCAGGGGTGACATACCGCACCAAAAAGCGCCATAGCTTGAACAGCAGTGGGGACTCAATCGCCAGTTCTTCCTGCGTGTGCGTCTCGCGCATCATCCAACCCGCAAAAATCGCAATCAGCAATCCGCCCAAGGGCAACATGATATTGGCTGTCAGATAATCCAGCAACTGGAATGCCGTTTTGTCCCACAGCGTCCAGCCGGAACCGATGTTGAAAGAAAACACCGTCAACAGGCCCAATGCCCAAGTAATAATGCCCGCATATAAACAAGCGGTCAGTCTGCTCAGACCATGATTTTCCACCATCCAGGTCACGGTAGGCTCAATCAGGGCAATGGCTGAACTCCAGGCGGCAAATACCAGCAACAGAAAAAACATGCCGCCAAAGAAAGTACCGCCTGCCATATGGCCAAATGCGATAGGCAAGGTTTCAAAAATCAGGCCCGGCCCTGCGCCTGGCGACATGCCATTGGCAAATACAATCGGAAAAATAGCAATCGCTGCCAGCAATGCTACCGATGTATCCAGCGCCGAGATAGTCAGCGATACTTTGATGATGGACGTTTTCTTGGGTAGATAAGAGCCATAGACCATAATGGCGCCCATGCCCAGACTCAGCGTAAAAAAGGCATGCCCCATCGCGGTCAAAAAGCCCAGTCGGGTCATCTCTGAAAAATCAGGGCGAAACAAGAACTTCAGCCCATCGGTGAAATGCGTTCCAGTGTTTGACGCATAACCGACCAGCATCACCAGAATGACAAACAGGGCGGGCATCATAAAGCGTACCGATTTTTCCAGACCACGCTGAACACCGCGACTGACAATAATCATGGTGATCACCATAAACAGGGTATGCCAGGCGAGTAGTTTTTCCGGATCATGAATAAGGCTTCGGTAAATGTTGGCCGCACCATCGGCGGTTACACCCTCAAAAGTGCCGCCAAAGGTTCGAAACACATACGCCATTGCCTGACCGGCAACAACACTGTAATAAGACAGAATCAGAAAGCCGGCCAGTACCCCCATGGCCCCGAGATAACGCCAGACAGGATTAACACCGGCCTCTGTGGACAGATCTTCCAGACTGTTCATCGGGTTTTGTCGGCCACGGCGGCCAATCAACACCTCAGCCATCATCACCGGAACACCAATCACAACAATACAAGCGAGATACACCAATACAAATGCACCGCCGCCATATTCACCTGTGATGTAGGGGAACTTCCAGATATTGCCCAACCCGACCGCTGCCCCAGTGGCTGCCAGAATAAATGCCCAGCGGGTTGTCCATTCACCGTGTATCGATTTTGCAGGTCTGCTCATCATGCACTCGTTTTTTCGACAATCGCCTGATTTTGGGGTAAATCAACAAAATGCTCAAGCAAAGCGCCGATCTCGCGATGTATAATGATCGGATGGCTACCAAGAAAAACAAAAAAAGTAACGACAACACCATCGCTCAGAACCGTAAAGCCCGTCACGAGTTTTCATTGAACAAAAGTTCGAAGCAGGACTGGTGCTGGAAGGCTGGGAAGTCAAAAGCCTGCGCGAGGGCAAGGTTCAGCTCAATGACAGCTATGTATTGATTCGCAATGGTGAAGCCTGGCTGGCCAATTGTCTGATTACCGCTTTAAAAACTGCATCCACGCACATCGTTCCTCAAGCGCAACGAGATCGAAAACTGCTGCTCAATCGCAAAGAACTAAGCACCCTGATTGGCGCGGTGGATCGCAAGGGTTACACCCTGATCCCGCTCGATATGTACTGGAAAAACGGTCGGGCCAAAATCCAGATTGCCCTTGCCAAAGGTAAACAGATGCACGACAAACGTGCCACCGAAAAAGATCGCGACTGGCAACGCGAAAAAGCCCGTATTTTCAAAAACCACTAAACCGACATTACGCTATTTTGCTGGCAAAGGAACTGCCGGAAAGATACAATGTCAGATGTACCAACCAAGGGGGCGACCTGGCTTCGACGTGGGTTACAAAACCTTAGGTGCATGCCGAGTACTTCAGTTCTTCTCGTAAAACAGACTGGAAAAAAATAGTTGCTAACGATAACAACTACGCACTAGCTGCTTAATAACCAGTGAATGCCGTTCGACCAGATCCGTGCTTGTGCGTCTGGTATCGGGCGTCGACTCTCACAAGATCGTCATGACGTATGCTTGGTACTGATTGATTAAAACCTTACAAGATCGCTTCCTGTTTTCCCTGTTCATCGGGTAGCTTGGAGTTAAATTAATAGATGAAATAAGCATGTAGATCCAAAGGCGGAGGATCTGCGGACGCGGGTTCGATTAGTAAAATGGTCGCCACGGGGAGTGATCCCCGTTGGAAAAAGAGAGCTCATACGGTGAACGCTAAGGAACAAGGGTTCTATGCCAACGCCGTCCGGTGAATGGGAAACCAGTAAGCCGGCTAGAGACTCATAGGTTCCTAAAGAGAATTTCTCAATGGAATACTAGGGTGGGTAGCAGTACAACCGATACTCACAAACGCTCTCCATCTGATAGCAATATCAGATGAAGGAATAGTCCAGGCCTGAATGAAAATTCAGGAATCACTGTCCCGCCGCCTCCACCAAATACAAAACAACCACCTTCGGGTGGTTTTTTTGTTTCTGGATGGTTCGACCTTGAATGAATGCCGATTAAATACAGTGAAGAACAAAAATCAGCTAAACAAGCATTTGAAGCCGAATTGTTAAATATTCAGCCGATGCAACCAGATATCTCATAAATCAGAGCTAGTAGTTAGCATTCTTGATAATTGGCTTTATTACTATCAATCGTGTCTGGCCGTGGGTTTCCTTCGGACTCTAATTGCTGATATTGCTGACGAGATATGTCCACATGCAACATATATCATTTTGTTTGAGGCCAAGTGTCAGTCGCCGCTGCTTTATTTGATCGAGTATCGAGTTAATCATATGTAAACATATCTGTTGCTTTTAAGTGGTTTACTGGGCCACACACAAGAAAAGCAACACAGGTATTGCTTTCTGGTTGTTTAACTTTTCCCCGTCATTCCGGAAAACGCCCAACCAAACATTTGTCATCTCAGCAGAGATCAGTTGGCGTTTATCCGGAATCCACAATGCCGAACAGAACTGCTGACAGGCTTTACTCGCATCCCCGTCATTCCGGAAAACGCCCAACCAAACATTCGTCGTCTCAGCAGAGATGAGTTGGCGTTTATCCGGAATCCACATCGCCGAACGGGTTTTACAGACTATCCAGCGCCTGTTGCAGAGGCTCAGCAAGCGGCGTGGTCGGACGTTTAATTAACTGACTGAGTTGCCGACTGTCATCATACAGAGCACCTTGGCTGGCACCGATGTCAGAGTCAGCCAGTATGGCGGCGAATCCTTCGGGCATTCCGACTTGAATCAGGGCATCACGGAACTCGGTTTCAGACAGGTTCTGGTAACGCACTTCCTGTCCGCTCAACTTTGTGATTTCAGCGGCATACTCTGCCAGTGAATAGCTGGTATCACCTGCCAGTTCATAGATTTTTCCTTGATGGATTGCACCTTCCAGCAGCACGGTGGCAGCTGCGCTGGCGTAATCCTGACGTGTGGCGGAGGATATCCGACCATTTCCGGCACAGCCAATCAGTACATGATGTTCCAGTGCTGCTGGCAGGCTGGCGAGGTAGTTTTCGGTGTACCAGCCATTACGCAAAATCACCCACTCAAGGCTGGATGCTTTGAGCCGAGCTTCGGTTTGTTTGTGTTCTTCAGCCAAGGCTAACGGAGAAGTATCCGTATGCAGCAAACTGGTGTAGACGAGCCGTGTAACACCGGCTTTTTCAGCGGCTGCAATCACGTTCTCATGCTGTGTAGTACGCTGACCGATCTCGCTGGAAGAGATCAGTAACAATGTGTCTATACCCTGAAAAGCCTGTTCCAGAGTCTCTGGCTGGCCATAGTCGAGCGGGCGTATATCGACACCGCGCGCTTGTAGATCTGCAATACGTTCGGGCGAACGTGCGCCTGCAGCCAGTTGGCTGGCGGGCAGGTGTTGTAGTAGTTCTTCTAAGACCAGACGGCCCAGTTGTCCGGATGCGCCAGTGACAAGAATCATGTGATTACTCCTTTGCGGTGATGATTAACTGGCGACCACAGTATCACTCATGCTAACTTATCGTAAGTACGCACAAAAAGGTAAGTGTGAATGAAAAAACAAATATTGAATCCGGCAACGTCCGGGCTGACACTGTCAGAGCAAATGCAACGAGGGCAATTGTTCTCAGATCGCTGTCCTTCACGTCAGGTCTTAAATCATGTCACCAGTCGCTGGGGTGTATTGGTTTTGATTGCCTTATTGGAACGCACCCATCGTTTCAGTGAGCTGCGCCGCAAGATTACCGGAGTCAGTGAACGCATGCTGGCACAAACGCTGCAATCACTTGAGGCGGACGGGTTTGTATTACGCACAGCCTACCCAGTGGTGCCGCCACATGTGGAATATAGTCTGACTCCGATGGGGCAGGAGGTAGCTGACAAGGTTCAGGCGCTGGCAGATTGGGTAGAAATCAATCTACATCGGGTGTTGCAAGTTCAGGCTGAGCAGGAGGATTCTGCATGAGTCAGAGTAAATGAAAATCGATAACTAGCTGTTAACATTGGCAGCATGGAGTTGTTGAAAGTCGGATAAATCAAAAAAGAGTGAAGCAAGAAAAAATGAGCAAGAAGGATGTTTCGTACCCAATTATCGATCTTTTTGCGGGGCCTGGAGGGCTGGGTGAAGGATTTTCGGAACTCTATAATTCCGATAATGCTCGTGCATTCGAATCTGTCGTATCCATAGAGCGTGACGATTTTGCACATCAAACATTACTTTTGAGGCACTTCTTTAAATCGTTTCCAAGGCATAGAGTCACAGAAGATTACTATGCATATCTCGAGGGTAGAATAGAGAAAACAGATTTAATAGCACGAAATAAAGATAACTGGGAACATGCAAAAAAAACGGCCCTAAAAATTTCACTGGGTGAGAAAACTCACAATGAAGTCCAGAACATTATTAAAGAAGGGCTCAAATCTTCAAAAAAATGGGCCCTCATAGGCGGGCCTCCATGTCAAGCATATTCGCTGGTTGGTCGATCCAGAATGATGGGGAGCCCGGAATTCCAGGAGGATGAAAGGCATTTCTTATATAAGGAATACCTGAAAATAATTATTGATCATCGACCGCCAGTATTCGTGATGGAGAATGTAAAAGGTCTTTTGTCAGCCAAGGTTAACGGTGAATTTGTTGTAGATAAAATCGTTCAGGATCTAAGAAATCCAATCAGAGCAATAGAAAAAAACAGAAATGGTTTGAGATATAAGCTTTATTCACTATCTCAGGCTGGTGAGGTAATTGAAGAAATTGAGCCTAAATCATTTATCGTAAAAGCTGAGGAATATGGAGTGCCTCAAGCTCGGCATCGCATGTTCATTTTAGGCGTTCGCGCTGATATTGATGTTGTACCAGGAACGCTTGAAAAATCCAAAGCACCTTCCGTTGAACAAGTGATCAGCAGTATGCCAAAGATAAGAAGCGGTATTTCAAGGCGCAAGGATTCCTTGGATGAATGGAAGTCGGCCCTACTTACTATAGACAGTGACTCATGGATGCCGTCTAACAGAAAAGAGTCTCACCTTATAAAGACAGAAATTAAAAATGCTTTGAACGAAATAAAGAGCTCGGCATTAGAAAATCAGTCGAATGTCTACAAGGCACCGCGAGTTTTACGTTCATGGTATTACGATGAGCGGCTCAGGGTAACCACTGGGCATGCAGCGAGATCGCATATGGTCAGTGATTTGCATCGCTATTTGTATGCATCATCGCATGCAACAGCATTGGATATCTCCCCAAAGCTCAATGATTTCCCAGAAGAGCTTCTTCCCGCACACAAGAACGTGAAAGAGGGGTGTGAGGGGAAGATGTTTTCTGATCGTTTCAGAGTTCAAATTAGGTCACGAGTCAGTACAACAATCACGTCACACATTTCAAAAGATGGTCATTATTTTATTCACTATGACCCAGCACAATGCCGGAGCCTGAGCGTACGTGAGGCCGCAAGGCTTCAGACTTTTCCCGATAACTACCACTTTGAGGGGCCTAGAACGGCGCAATATCATCAGGTAGGTAACGCCGTTCCGCCGTATCTGGCAGTACAAATTGCGGCGATTGTTAAAGACGTTCTGGATCAAATGCCTGGTGACTAATGGCTGATATTTTAACGAAGGAAAAACGAAGCTGGAATATGTCGCAGATCAGGGGTCGGGACACTAGACCTGAAATCCTGCTTCGCTCGGTTATTCACCGGTCTGGCGTGCGCTTCAGGCTTCATGATAACAAACTTCCAGGTAAGCCTGATATCGTTTTACCTCGTTATAAAACGGCAATTTTTGTCAATGGTTGTTTTTGGCACCGTCATGAAGGCTGCAAGTATGCATACATGCCAAAATCAAGAATAGAGTTCTGGGAATCCAAGTTTTCCCGAACTGTTCAGAGAGATGCTGAAAAAAGCAGGGAGCTTATGGAGCTGGGTTGGCATGTTTTTACCGCATGGGAGTGTGAAATAAAGAATGCCCCTGATGAATTGCTGGAGCGGCTTTTAATCTTTTTAAAGGAGCTTAATTGATGGCGAGAGAATATACGCTGCCGCCAAGTGCATCATCGTTATCTGAATCAATGCGTGATCTGGGATATTCACTTGCGACAGCGATTGCAGACATTATAGATAACAGTATTACAGCTGGCTCTACGGAAGTAGAGGTGTTTTGTAACCTCACTGGTGACAGTCCGACTTTAGTTATCTTGGATAATGGATCAGGGATGTCCGAAGATGATCTTCTTAAAGCCATGAAACATGGTTCTGCAAACCCCAAGCAGGTTAGAGAGCCAAATGATCTTGGTAGATTTGGGCTGGGTCTTAAAACCGCATCGTTCTCGCAATGTCGAAAACTTACAGTCGTAAGCGCTTGCAGAGCATCTCTGAGCGGCGCGGAATGGGATCTGGATTACATCAGTAAGAAAGATGAATGGTGTTTATCCATATTGGACGATGAGGACATCGCAGAAATTCCCTATGTGGATCGCTTGGGCGAATCCGGCACTGCAGTTGTCTGGCGGAAGCTGGACAGACTGTTTGAAGATCAGGACGGCAGTAAACGGGACGAAATAGTTTTCGAGAAGCTGGATCTTGTAGATCGCCATCTCTCTTTGGTTTTTCACAGATTTCTTGCTGGAGAGGTAAAACAGCACTCTAAGCTCTCAATTCGTATAAACGGTCATGAAATTAAACCCTTTGATCCATTTTGTCGAAAGAATAAAGCCACTCAGGTATTGCCTGCAGAGAAGGTCAGAGTAGATGGAAAAGAGGTCAATATTCAGCCCTATATTCTGCCGCATCACAGTAAGCTTAGCGTTGAAGAATATGATTATTATGAAGACCGCAGCAGCTTCATTTCGAATCAAGGAGCTTACATCTATAGAAATGGCAGACTCATGGCCTGGGGAGACTGGTTCAGGTTGGTTCCAAAAGGGGAGGCTACCAAGCTGGCGCGGGTGCAAATCGACTTTCCTAATGCTCTTGATGAAAGCTGGACGATTGATATTAAAAAATCACGAGCTAGACCTCCACACGAAGTCAGGGAAAGGCTGAGACAGATCATTCCCAAAGTTACCGGGACGAGTACGAGAATTCATCGTGGCAGAGGTCAGCGCCTCTTCCAAGATGTTGCAGCTCCGGTATGGGAAAGGTACGCCGACCATGGCGGAATCCACTATTCGATCAATGGTTCTCATCCACTGATTCAGCGACTGTTGGAGCTACTTGATCGGGATGGGGAGAATAGTTTGAAAGTTCTGCTGGCCTCGATATCCGCATCATTGCCTGTCGAGATGATCTATTCCGATTATTCATCTCATCCTCAGGAAGTGAGTCAAATTCCTGCGAACCATGATGTCGTTCAGAGACTTTGTGAGCTGCGCGCGGCGGTGTGGGGGGATGCAACAGGGGATGCTGATGCCTTCCGTGATGTAGTCAGATCGACAAGGTTATTTGAGCGACACATGGAAATCGTTGACCAATATATCGACAAGGAGTTTGCATGACTGCCATTCGCAATGAAAAGGAAAAGGGACTAATCAGGGCTCTCATCACCGCTTTTGAGGGGCAAGAGGAGGTACCGAAAAAGGCTGATATCGAAGCAAGGGCAAGCCAGCTTGCACCTCTTCTTGGTTATGACGGTGACCTGCGCCTTGCTGTCGAAGAAGCCATGATTGCGATCGATACATGGATGGGGGCCGGAGTCTCCCTAGTCAATAACGAGGCACATCATGATGAAGAATGGGTTTACAAGCGTGAAATCAAATGGACCTATTCTGAAGCATATGAAGGTTATCTGAAGAGCGAGAAATGGCAGCCCAGCCTTGTACAGAAACTTAGCGACGTTGGAAGTAAGATTTTGGGGCAGTTGCAGGATCCAGTCAGCGAAGGATCATGGAACCGTCGAGGACTGGTTATTGGTCACGTCCAGTCCGGTAAAACCGCGAACTACATGGGTGTCATTGCGAAGGCTGCCGATGCCGGTTACAAGTTCATCATTGTTATCGCGGGAATTCACAACAACCTGCGCAAGCAGACGCAGGAACGGATCGATGAAGGTTTCATCGGGCGATCCAGTGATCCGGAAAGCCGAGTCGCCATTGGTGTTGGACGAAACCATGATTATCCCCATCCAGCCACTCTGACCAATATCAATGAGGATTTCAGCAAGAATACTGCAGCCAAGAGTGGTTGGAAAATCAATGACTTCGGCAAGCCCATCATCCTCGTTATCAAGAAGAATGTTCGCACACTTGATGCGCTGCACAAATGGCTGAAGGAGCTCAATGCTCAGGGAGACGGACGCATATCTGATGTACCGATGCTGTTGATTGATGATGAGGCCGACAATGCATCGATCAACACTAACAAGGAGGATATCAGTCCTACCCGCACCAATACGATGATTCGCCGGATTCTTGGGCTGTTTGCGAAATCCTGCTATGTTGGCTATACGGCTACACCCTTCGCAAATATCTTCATAAATCCAGACGCCTATGACGATGAAGCGCGGGATGAGCTGTTTCCGAGGGATTTTATATACTCACTGGATGCACCAAATACCTACTTTGGGCCGGAAAAGGTGTTTCTCGACGAGGACACCAGCCAAGTTGCGCTGGAGAGCATAACCGACTGTGAAGATTATCTACCCTTCTCTCATAAGAAGGATGACTCTGTAGTCGAACTTCCCCCAAGTCTATACAGGGCGATGGACCAATTCATTGTCGCACGTGCAATCCGTAACCTGCGTGGACATTCCGGAAAGCATTGTTCGATGATGATAAACGTCTCTCGTTTTGTCTCTATACAGCAGGAAGTCAGAAACTTTATCAGTATCCGGGAGAGAAAAGTTCGGGAGGCTGTTAAGGCAAACTACAAGATGCCCGAGGAGGTTTCCACCAAAAATCAATATATGGCAGACCTTCGGGCTGCCTACGATCGCGAGTATTTGCGTTGTGGATTCAAGTGGGGCGAAGTCAAATCTGCTCTTATGGGGGTGTTCGATAATCTTCGGATATTTGTCGTGAACAGCAAGAGTGATGAGGTACTCGATTTCAAAAAATACGACAAAGACGGTATCGGCCTCACCGCTATTGCTATTGGCGGACTCAGTCTTTCTCGGGGATTAACAATAGAAGGGCTGACCGTCAGCTATATGTATCGTAACACCAGAATGTATGACACGCTCATGCAGATGGGGCGCTGGTTCGGCTATCGTCCCGGTTTTGAGGACCTATGTCGCGTCCACCTTTCCGAGGACTCGATCAATTGGTACTCACATATCGCGGAGGCATCCGAGGAATTGAGAGAGCAGATCAAACGTATGCGTCGTGATGGTATGAGCCCGAAGCAATTCGGACTTTATGTCCAGTCGCACCCTGACAGACTGCTTATCACGGCTGCCAACAAGATGCGAATGGGAGAAGAAGTTGTCTTCAACCAGAATCTCACAGGCAGTATCCAGGAGTGTACTCTTTTACCAGTGGATTTGAATGTTAATGCTCAGAACGAAGCTCTAATACAGGAGTTCTGGCGATTTGGTTTCGGCAGTGAAGTGAAAGAGACAAAGAAAGGATGGTTTGTGCCTGATGTGAGCGTAGAACAGATAACGGCCTTCGTTTTAAGGTTCCAGGTTCACTCTGGCATGCAGGCAAATAAAAAGGCCGTATTAGATTATCTTTACGCTATATCCGAACGGTTTCCGCATGGCGATGTTCTCTTGATTTCCAAAGGTCCCGGGCGAACCGAAGAATTCAGACTTGGAGCCCAGCAGCGTTCTGCTAAAAGTGCTACACCAAAGGGTTGGCAGTTGTCCAAGCATCGTCTAGCCAGTCGTGGTGATGAAAAGCTTGGCTTGTCAGAGTGGCAACTTCTGCAAGCTGCAGAGAAAGCGAAGAACGATCCGAACAGCAAGGTCAACAATCCATCGGACATTCACTATCGCACTGTTCGAAATAAGCCACTTCTGATGATACATGTACTTGAACCTACAGAAACAGAGCTTGTTGAACTGGAGGGACAGCGTGTCCCAGCGTTTGGTGTCAGTTTTCCAAATGGTCTTTTTGGTCCGGAGAATGAGATTAGAGTTGTCGCCAACAGTGTTTGGTTGCAGCAAATGTATGGATCGTTTGAGGATGATCCGGATGCGGAGGATGACTATGATGAGTAGGAGCACACCATGGGAGCAGATCGCCGAACCTCGGACAGACTACAATGTTAGACGGGTTGCGGACACAACGGAAATACCGTTCTACTGGGGCAAGGATACAGCGGGCCAGTGTCTTTTCATCATTGAGCTGGAAGGGGACCACACTTCCCAATATCGTCGTGATGTAACCCGGCTGAATGGAATCAGTGTCGATCTTCGTAATGGAGACAATAAAAGCCAGCAGCGCCTGGTTCTGACGCTTGAACGTAATGTCGATAGCGACCTTTTCCTGGGATTGTGTGAAACATTGATCACCACTCTGGCGACTGTGATGGATTCTGCGGTCGCACTGTCCGTTACCCTTCAACATTTGAAGAGATGGAAGGCCTTTCTCGCGGGAAAGAAGGCGAGAATGCTGACGAACGAAGAGATTCGTGGTCTGTTTGCCGAACTCTATGTTCTTCGTCAGCTTTACCTGCGCAGACTGACGCAGGACGAGGCTGTAGATGCGTGGTGTGGAGCTGACGACTCACATCAGGATTTCATTTTCGGTAACGTTGCCGTAGAAGTGAAGTCCCTCTCCGGTCGCGAGAGGAGCAGTGTTCGCATATCTTCTGAGGATCAACTCGAAGCCCTGGTGGACAATCTGTTTCTGATGACGGTGCGACTGATAGATATGCCGGACGCGGAAACGGCAAGTTCGTTGAACGACATGGTTGCATTGATTGAGCAGGAGCTTGTCACTGCGGAGGCTATTGAAAAGTTCTCCGAAAAGATTGCCGGTTGTGGGTATCTGGCTTTGGCGGACTATGATAAACCGAGTTTTACAGTCGGAAATGTCAATCTGTACAGGGTCACAGCAGGGTTTCCCAAAATTATCCGATCTCAGGTAGCTCAAGGATTGTTCCATGTGTCTTATGACATTCAACTGGAGGCTATTGCTCCATTTGTTTGTGAAGATAATGAAATATTCGGGAGATTCTAATTGGAAACCACAACTGCAGAGTTTTTTCACGACTTCCGCCAAGAACTTTTGGCTGGGGCCGAAGCCAGCAGTAGCTTTCAGCTTTCAGAGTTTGTTGAAACCATCGCAAATGAATTGATTGAAACCGGATTTCTGGAGGGGTTTGAGTTATGTCATTACAGAGCACAGCGAGGGATGCGTGTAGACGGCTACTGGTTTAATGACGAAGGCGCGCTAGATCTGTTTATTGCTGATTTTGATTGTCGGGACAATTTGGAATCACTTACTAAAACCGAAGTTGACGGCGCCTTTAAAAGGCTAAGTAATTTTTTTGAGGCGAGTAAGAAGAAAGAGTTGTTCCGAGACCTTGAAGAGACTGCTCCTGAATACGGATTATCTCGCCAAGTTTATGATCGGGGTCGCTCAATCAGCAAGGTCAATTTTTTCCTGATTTCAGAGAGAGCTTTGAGTGGCAGGATTAGTTCTCTTGAGGATGATGTTGTCGGTGATACGAAGGCGTCATACCACATCTGGGATATCTCAAGGCTTCAGCGGCAGAGAAGCTCAAGAGGCCACAAAGAGATACTGGATATCAACTTTCCGGATCTGTACGGAAGCGGAATTTCTTGTCTTCCTGCCCATTTGGGCTCTGATGCATATCAATCCTATTTGATAGTCATTCCTGCGGTAATCCTGTCCTCGTTATACGAACGATATGGTGCACGACTTTTGGAGCAGAATGTTCGCTGCTTTTTGCAGGCAAGGGGAAATGTGAACAAGGGCATTCGAGCGACGATTATGAATGAGCCACGAATGTTCTTCGCCTATAACAATGGTATTACTGCCACTGCTCAGGAGGTCGAGGTTCGTAAAGGTGAGCAAGGTCTTGAGATTGTTCGTATAAAGGATTTTCAGATCGTTAACGGTGGCCAGACGACGGCGTCCCTTTTTCATACTAACCGAAAAGATAAAGCTTCCTTGGAAGGTATCTTTGTGCAGATGAAGCTGTCGGTGATAGACAGCGAGAAAAGTGAGGAGGTTGTACCGCGAATATCGGAGTATGCCAACACGCAAAACAGGGTGAACGCGGCAGATTTCTTCTCGAACCATCCATTCCACATTAGGATGGAAGAATTTTCGAGGCGTATTTGGGCGCCTGCTCAACAAGGCGCTCAGCGGGAAACAAAGTGGTTCTATGAGCGTGCGCGGGGGCAGTATGCCGATGCTCAAAGCAAGCTGACGCCAAGTGAAAAGAAAAGGTTTCAAGCTGAAAATCCCAAGCCTCAAATGTTTACAAAAACTGACCTCGCGAAGTTTGAAAATGTATGGGATGAAAATCCAAGGTTTGTCAACCTTGGGGCACAAAAGAACTTCGCTCAATATGCAAAGCGCATAGGCGGCGAATGGGAGAAATCCTCAGAAGCATTCAGTGAGTTTTACTATAAGAGAGCAATAGCAAGGGCGATAATATTTCGCAAGACTGAAAAGCTGGTTTCTGCTCAACCATGGTACAACGGTGGTTACAGAGCTAATGTTGTCGCATATACGCTTGCACTGCTTGGATACTATGCATCGCAAAAAAATAAGTCGATAGACTTTTTACGAGTTTGGAACTCTCAGTCAGTTTCACCAGACCTGGAAAGAGCGTTGGAAATCACCTCAGAACTGGTGCATGACGACATCATTCAGCCGCAACAAGGTATTTCTAATGTGACTGAGTGGTGTAAGAAGGACGGGTGCTGGCAAAGACTTAAAGGCAGATCTATAGAGTTGGACGAAGCTCTCCCTCAGAAATTCAAGGATAACCTTGTATCAAATGATGTTGTCAGAAATGAGAAAAAGGAAGCAAAGAAAGTTCAGAAAATTGATGACGGAATTGAGGCCCAGCGAAAAGTTCTTGAGATTTCTGGTCCTCAGTGGCACATCATTATGCAAAAATGCGATCAGAAAGGAATTCTAACTGAAAAAGAGGCTGGAATAATGAAGCTGGCCTCACGTATTCCTCACAAAATACCCACAGAAAAACAAAGTGCTGTTCTTATTGAAGTGTTGCAAAAAGCTAAAATGGAAGGCATTTCTCTGAATGGACAGTAAATAAATATCTTGAAGCATTCTGCGTGACCAAGAATCAAGGGGTCAGCAAACTTAATTATCGAGGATTAATCTTCACTCTTGAACCAAACCTTTTAACCACCAAAAAATTAACCACCAAAAAAGTTCTATGCTAATGAGCATTAATCTTTCAGTAAGCTTTTAACATAACTCTGTAATTTGGGTGCTATCAGAAAAATTGATACAAATACAATCGGCCATGCCAGTATCGCACCTGAAAGCCACTTTGCTATCAGCATGAAGTTAACAGGGTTGTGAATCGCTGTAATGACGCCAGATACGATCAAGCTGGTAATGAATGACATTAACAGGGCGAAACAGATAAATTCATATCGGCGTGGAATAATCTTCATTTACTCTCTCGTTGCTCGTGGATTCTATCCCGTTGGTGATGTATTTCAGCAATCACTTCGATACAACATCAGTGCGACAATAGCCTGATTCCACCACTATTCCTGTCTCAAAGCCTGAGCATGCTCGCAGGCAGCTTTTCTTCTTTTCTCAATGTCGGCGTTTGGGGTTTGTCTGGCTTGAAGGGTCAGCAATGAGCAGTTTTGTCTTGCTTCCAGCACTTCGGCTTCATCGTGACTGACTCGGCTGATTTCTGCGGTCATTGGGGTGTATGTCACTGCTGCTGTGCAGTACATATTATTCAGCTTTTTATATTTCCAGTGATTTCTTGGGTTTTTATTTAGGTGCTGACAGGTTTCATTGAACATGGCTTTTGCGGCATTTGTGCATGATGCGTATTCGCTGACTATTTCATTCTTTTTATTGCTGCAAACGGTTTCTGGTTTGATTTTCCAGAGTTGGTGCTGGAAGTCGATTTGCTCGCCTTGATATTCAACAATGTGTGCTTGTAGCTCTACGCCCATCACATCTGAAACGTGATTTTGTACTGAGGTTGAGACGGTGGTGAGGAAAGTAGAGAACAGCATGCTGACCGGATCCATCATGACGTGCTTCCTTGTCGTTGTTGTTTGAATGGAGTGTAGCGGTAATCAATAATTTTTAACATTGCAGCAGCAGGACATGAGCGGGATCACAGATATAACCGGCAGTTTGTAGGCTTATTACGTTGACTCGGGCTATACTCAGCCTCAGGATGGTGCAAGCGGTTTGTGTACACAAGCTGGCACCCGTGGATAGAAGGATTTTGCCTTGGCAGAGATTATCCCCAGTTTGAGTCGAGAAGTGTTATCCCGGATGACTTCGGGGGAAAAGCGCTTTGCCTCGCGTCTGCGTAGTTTTCTGGAAGATGATTACCTGTGTTGGTATGACATTCCGCTGGGACGTCATCGGCGTTATCCGGATTTTATAATTCTGCACCCAAGCCGTGGATTGCTGTTTTTAGAAGTTAAAGACTGGAAAGCCAGTAGCATTAAAAAGATCAGTAAGGAAACGGTAGAGTTATTAACCAACAATGGTTTAAAAACGGTTGCCAATCCCTTTGTGCAGGTGCGTCAGTATGCCTATCAGGGACTCCGCTTGTTAGAAGCTGATGAGGCGCTGAGACAACAAGATTCACGTTACAAAGGCAATCTGGTCACGCCGTTTGCCCATGGTGTGGTGTTTACCAACATCACGCGTAATCAAATAGAAGCCGCCATTGCTCCGGAGTATCGGGAAAAACTGTTACCGGATCATCTGGTGATTTATAAAGATGAAATGACCGAGTCGGTTGATCCCGAAGCATTTCAAAAACAACTCTGGGATATGTTTCCATATACCTTCCACACCAAACTTACCTTGCCGCAGATTGATCGCATTCGCTGGCATTTGTTTCCAGAAGTTCGTATTGCTCAACCCAGTCAGGAAAACCTGTTTGATGATTCGCCGAATCAGGCGAGTTCATCTGAGGAGCTGTTGACTGCCAGCAGGCAGATTCCGGACATCATTCGCATCATGGATATTCAGCAGGAACAGCTTGCCCGCAGTTTGGGGGAGGGGCACCGGGTGATTCATGGTGTCGCCGGTTCTGGCAAAACATTGATATTGGGTTATCGCGCCGAGTTACTGGCAAAAATAACCAGCAAGCCAGTGCTGGTGCTGTGTTTTAACATCACCCTGGCCGCCAAATTACGCAGTTGGATGGAAGGCAAGGGAATCGTAGACAAAGTGAATGTTTATCACTTTCACGATTGGTGTAATCAGCAGCTCAAAACCTATCATGTTGACGTGGTGCCTGGCGAAGAACCATACTGGGAAAGGCTGGTGATGTCGGTGATTCAGGGCGTGAATTCCGAGCAGATTCCGCGTGCTCAATACAGTGCCGTGTTGATTGATGAAGGGCATGATTTTGAGGCCGATTGGCTGCGGCTGATTGTGCAGATGCTGGATCCGGAAACAAACTCATTACTGCTGTTGTATGACGATGCTCAATCAATTTATCAGAAAAAATCTGGCTTGAGTTTTAGCCTGTCGAGCACTGGAATTCAGGCGCAGGGCCGGACAACCATTTTAAAATTAAACTACCGGAATACTCAGGAAATACTGGCGTTTGCCTATGATTTCGCCAAAGAATATTTCGGCACAGACAAGGCGGATGCCGAAATACCGCTGATTCAGCCAGAAGCGGCGGGCATTCATGGTGAAAGGCCGAGCGTGCATTTTCTGAAAAAATGGCAGGATGAAATTGATGATGCCATCAGTTGTTTGAAAAGATGGCATCAAAGAGGCGGCCAGTGGCGCGAAATGGCTGTTTTATATGCGGCCAATTATCAAGGCAAAGCCATTGCCGAAGCGCTTAAACAACACGGCATTCCCCACGCCTGGCTTGGCAGCAAAGAAACCAAAAAAGCCTATAACCCGGCCTATGACAGGGTGTCTGTGCTGAGTATTCACAGTAGCAAAGGTCTGGAGTTTCCCGCCGTTATCATGGTTGGCATCAGCCAGCTCAAACAAGATGACATCAACGCCGAAGCCCGTTTGCTCTATGTGGGCATGACCCGCGCCCAAAAACACCTGCATCTGACCGTTTCACAAAAGAATCAGCTGACAGAGCGAATTCTGGAAATAGCCAGCTAAGCGCCGCTGGTTTCAGCAGACAACAATAGAACTCACGTCGAACTTAATATTTGCCAATCAGGTTGAAAAACCAGCCCTGACTACGGAAATCCATATCGGTCAGATCATCGCTGAAGTCAGAAAAGTTATAGCCCACACCTGCTTTGAAGTTGGTGGCAAAGTGCCGGTAGACGCCAACCAGTGCACCGGTACGTGAATCTTTGGCTGCAAACTCATCGCGGCGGCGCATTTCAACCATGACGTCCCATTTGTGCACTACGTGCCAGTCGGCTCTTACTGCGATTAACTGGCCTTTGCTGTCGAACCAGTCTGCTGAACTATCGCGGCTCATACGCAGCTCGCTCAGACGATAGGCATAGCGTCCACCAATGCTCCAGCGTTCTGTCAGGTCATAGATGGTGTCGATGGCAAATACATGGCTGCGCTGTGAATAATCAACCAGATTGCCGGTGACTGAACGTTGTTCAGGTGGGGCAAGATCTGACAGGAAGGTATATTTAACCAGCGTGTTCCAGCGATCATTCAGTACTGGTCGATAGGCATAGCCCAGCGATGCTTCAACAAAGTTGCCGTCAAAGAATGAACCGTTGCTGGAGTCGCCCAACGCCATATTCAATTGACCAATCATGCGCCAGTCGGGATCAATCTGATAACTGAGGTTATTTCGTGTCAGCCATACCGTTCTGTTCTCACCCGAGAAACGATCTCGACGATATTCCAGTGAACCTGCATAGCGAATGGCTTCTTTGCTGTAGCCAATTTTGCCGGAGATGGCCTGGCGACGAATTTCATTGTCGGTTTCACTGTTGAGTCGACCAAAATCCGCATTCAAGCCATAACTCCAGTAGTCATTTGGCGCGAAATCCAGCCCGTAGCCCTGAATCAGGCCCGTTTGTTGAGAACCATGCTGATAACGTTGTTCTGCATGCACACTGGTTGTATCGTTCCAGCGCGAGCGAACACCGGTCACGGCCTGACCCATACGCGAGCCGATGCCATGATCTGTGCGGTCATTGTCTCGCTGATAATTCAGGTACATATTGGTTCGATCTGAAGCGGCATAATCCAAACCGGCTTTGGCACCAAATCCCAGATCGCCATCGGAAACTTCACCGAGCATGCGTGTTCTGTCACTGATTCGGTAGCTACCGCCCAAACCGACACGGTTGTTGTTGCGACGATTACCATCTTTTTTGACGGTGCCCTGAACAAAACCATGAGTGGTCCAAGGTTCATCATCGGGAGCATATTCAAGCTGTAATGCCAAATCATCCCGACGACCGCTGTGGTCGGATGACAGGGTTTTTCTGTCTTCAGAACGATAACCGCCTGCGACTGCCCATTCATCATTAAGTTGATGCGCGATACCCAGCTCAGCACTCTGATCCTTGAATACCGATGATTGTTTGGTTTCATCGGCACGCAGGATAATATCGGTATTGTCAGTCAGCGGCGTGATCAGTGTGACGCCCGATTGACGTGTATCAGCTTGAGTCAGTCTTCCTGGCGCATTAAAACCGCTATCACGATTTTCATGATAAAAGGTCAGTTGACCGCGACCTTCAAAGCCCACGTCACTGAGGCCCAGTGAGCCTTCAACACGCTCGGCATTGGCCCGGCCACCAGATAAAGCGTTCTCGGTAAAACCAAAACCGCCATCGAATGACAGTTGCTCGTTAACAGCTTCGCCTTTGGTGCGAGCGACTTCGACTTTGAGCCAGGTGCGTTCAGTATGACGCAGCGTCATATCAACGCCTTCGAGGTCTTGTTGTTGCCCCAGATGTTCCTGACGGCTTTTGGTAATGCCCAGTTGTACCGAGTCATTGACCCAACCCGTGGCTCGTCCGCCCATTGCCAGGTCGTTCAGCCTGCGGAATCCGGGTGTGTATTCATAAGTCACCACCAGATAAGACGGGTTGCCAGACAGGCCACCACCAGTTCTGACAATCGAGTTGTCATCAGCGATGGCCGACAACGGACGATTCAACATGATGCGACCTTGAATAGCATCTATTTCGTAGTCGATACCATAGGTCAGATATTCAGAATGAATGACCAGCCCCGAGTTTTTATCACGAATTTCCACCCTCACAGATTCACTGCCTGAGGCGATATCCTGATTGCGTAAAAAGTACAGTGAGCCGCCAGTTCCCAGGAATTCCTCACGGGCGGATGTAGTGCCGGGTTCTGCTGCAAAACCTTCGACTACAACGCGACGTTCGCCAAATGCGGTAAAGCCATCCGCACGATAGCGTGCTTGAGCACCATACAGGCGTCGGTCAATCTGAGTCAGCTCGTTGTCACGATTTTCTTGTTGAAAATTACCCCACATGGCGTGCGATTTGCCATCTTCGATCCGCACATAACCTTTGCCTTGAGTAGGCGCATCTTCGACTAGTGTTGAGTCATCACCAAAGGTTGCCCAATGACGATTGGCATCCATCCGGCGCAGAAATTCACGCGGGTTTTTGTCATTAAAGTTGCTAAACAGGCTGCGAACCGGTTCTTCACCGGTATCGATACTGGCTGTGACGGTGTATTTGCCGTCAATTTTGCCTTTGGTGTAAAAGGCGAGGCGGCCATCGACATATAATTTGTCGTCGTAATAACGATCTTCACCGGTGACCAGTCGGGCGGGGCCAGAGGTGTTTTGCTGACCTACGGTAATGTCGGCAATGGCGACGGTGAACCAGTCACGTTCAGGCAAACGCAAGTCGCGTCGGTAGAGACGACCCTGGCCATCTGGATCAATCACGGCGACTTCGACACTATGTTCACCACGGGCAATGATCTGTGTAGTGGCAAAATTACCTTGACGATCCACCGGCACCGGATCGCCCATCACAAAGACTGCATAACCTGGTTGCACACCTTTACCATTGACGGTGACTGAGCCACCAGCGACGGGAATACGATGGTATTGCAAACGGTTACCGCCGGTGACAGCTAACAGATCGGCTCTGATTTCCTCAGGATTTGCTTCATATTCACCCTGCGTCAGTTGCAAAGGCAGCATTTCGGTCTCGTCATAACGACCATTAGCATCATATACCCGCAATTGATAATAGAGTTGTGACGGCAGATTATCTGTTGGAACCCATTCACCATTGAGCAGGGGATCCAGTGCCACGGTTTCCAGCAACTCGGCTTGTGACCAGCGTGATGGTTTGCCGTAGATACGAACTTCACCGGATTCCACCCAGGACATATAGTTGCTGTAACCACGGAAATAATGCGTTTGTCCGGGCACGGCCATTCGCGGTGCTGACGCAACATTCAATCGGGGTTGTGCCGACAGATTGTCATAGCGAACCTGCAGATGTGCTTCTGCCAGAGCGACATCCACACAGCGTTGCTGATCTGCGGTGCCTGCGGCATGTTCGCCCATTGGTTGGCCATCAACACTGATACGGAAAGGCGCAACCGCTTCAGAAGTTACCTGACCAGCGGTACAACGGAATTCAGAGTTTGAGATGATTTCGTCATACCAGATTTCAACCTCAACGCGTCGATTCAGTGCCATGCCTTCGGGCGTGGCATTGGTGGCGATTGGTTCATCAGGGCCACGACTGTCCAGTTCGATTTGACTACTGTCGAGTGACAGATTTGCAGCCAATAATTCTGCAACCTGTTTGGCCCGATCCAGACCTAATCCATAATTGTCGCCATAGATCATGGCTGTGCGTGCTGACAATCTTTGTGGGTCGGTATGACCAATCACCCGGATACGCAGGTTGGATTTATCCTGCAAACGGCGAATCACATCGCTCAATTGTTCTGCATAATTGTCGGGCAGAATTGAGCTGCCTGACTCAAAACGTACCTCTGGCATAACTTGCTGCAAGGTTTCGGTGTGATCATCACGCAATATCAGCACACCTGCCGTCAAATCAGACTGATCCGGCATGTGCCAGAGCACCAGTCGTTCTCTTGGCAACTCTCGTTCACCTTGTTGAGGCAGGGGAGGCAGATTGCCCAGATTTCCTGGACGTCGTTGCAGCAGTGATTGGTCTTCCATCGCACCACGTGCACCTGACAAGCCACAGCCTTTGTCTATATCGCATCTTTCTGCAAATGCAGGGGTGGAAGATGAAGCTGCAATGGCAAAGAACAGTATTGAGTTACGCAGTTTCATCGTGTCACCTCCGTGATTTCCGTACCGGGAATGATTTCTTCTTCTATGAGCAGGTCATAACAGCAGTCCTGGTCTTCCCAGCGGTGTTTTATCCATTGCCGAACACGATCAATGCGTGATTGAGCAGACTTGAGCTCCTCCTTTAAATCCAACTGATAGGCGATGCGTAATATTGATGGTTCTTGATGCAGCAGTGGCAGTAACTGATGCATCTGCTCGCTAAACTCTGGCAACAGATCGTGGTTGCTGTCGAAAGCTTCTGAGGTCAGATCCAGGCGCACTACACGATGAATGGCAGCGCCAAAGTTCAGTTTCACCATTCGGCCCTGGGTCACTCTGACAACACGAGGATTTTCAGTGGTGACACGGTAGCCACTGGGCAAACTGCGTTCATCCAGCTTCAGAATAAAGTTGCCGCCACGCAGCTCACTTGGAACATCGGCACAGGCGACATGAAAGCGTCCGTGATCATCGGTGGTGATTAACCAGCCTCTCGGCGAGACGAGGCGCACGCCGGGAATACCTGGCTCACCCTGGTTTTGGTAGCCATCACGATTTTTGTCATCAAACACCTGACCGATGATGTCGGTACAGTCAAAAATCGGATCTGGCACCACGCGAACAGTGGCCGTGGCGGTATTGGAAATCCGGGTGTTGGAGAGACTATTCATCACCCAGGCACGGTTCACATATTCATTGAAACCGACACCGGAACCGACGACCAGCAACAGTTGTATGGTGATTTCCTGTCCCGGCTCCATGGTTGTTTCAGGCCAGCGCAGTGTGCGGCCATTGACTTGAGGTTCTGAATCAACCCCATCGACACGGGCAGAGCCGGATACATATTGGAAACCCGGTGGAATCAGATCTTCAATCCGCACATTGGTTATCACCGATGACAGGGTGTTGGTGGCTCTAATTTGATAGGGGACTAACTCACCACGGGTCACATTGACTTTGGGCGAGGTTTTGACCACTCGAACTGCGCCACCGAGAATTGGATCCAGCGGAATATGATTTCTGAGCACATCACCCGACGCACCGGCACCAGACGTTATCAGATTAAAGCGGAAGTAATATTGCGTGGTTGCCTGATTGACCGGGTTGAGTCCAGCAGCGCTCAGCGGACAGGTATCCGGGTTGTGTTGCTCGGCAGCATCTGGTGGTGGGTTATCACTGTTCTGCACATCCCAAGGGCCGCCACTGTTTACATCAAGCGAATTGCTACATGCGGGTATCAGCTCGGAGGGGCCCGGTGCATAACCGCCGGGTGAAACCACACGAATCGAGTACTCCTGGGGGGCCGCATGTTCATAAGCGGCACAGGCCGGATCAGTGGTGTCGAGCAGGAATTGATAAATACCAGTGGCATTGGTGACGACAGGATTGATGCCGCCCACCAGACAGGCAGGATTGACCGGAATTCCGTTTTGATCTTCAAAAAACACCTGGGCACCAGGCACTGGTTGACGCGTCAAGGCGTCGTAGATCACACCGGCCGGGTCAATAGGCAAGTTTTGTTCGGTAATATTTTGCCCGGGATTCAGCTCAATGCCATTGATAACACGTGGCCCCGGTGTGCCGGCATCACCACCGGACTGGGGAATGCCAGCTAGCCCATCATTGTTGGCAAATTCGATGCTAAATGAATCATAGGTTTGCATCGGATTGGCAACCGAAGTGTCTCCGGTGACCGGTAAGCCGGTGAAGCGCCATTGGTCATAACCGGCTGCATTACAGCGAAGGTTGTCAAACTGGTAGAAACCATATTGATCGGTTTGCAGGCGACAAATTTCTTCACGACCGCCGCCGCTTAATTCTGCCCACAAGATGACTTCCCAGCCCTGAACCTGAGGATCCTGTTGCGGATAGACTGGACGTTCACGATTACGGTTACGGTCAAAATAGACATAACCACTTACCGATGGCGGAATCAGGGTGATTTCGTTTGACGCTACCCAGAAGTCGTAGTCAACGCCGGTGCCATTAACAGCGGTCAGGACAATGCCTTCCATTTGTTCTGCTGTTGTAACGGTGCCGGGTGAGTCTGTTCCCGTGCCTAATTGAGCACCTTGATCCTGAGCTGTCATGGGGACATTACCGCGATGAACGGTATATCCAGCAGGACTGCTGGGTGGCAAATCAAAACTATAGGTGCCGTCGGCGTTGGTTAAGCCAGTGATGTTGATGGGATTTCCGTTGAAATCTTCACCGCTGACAGTGATTGCGATGCCACCAATAGGGGTATCAGTCACGGCATTAAACGGATCGTTGGGCTGTGTAGGATCCGCCTTTTGGAATACGCGACCAGCCAGAGTCAAGCGTTCGACGGTGATATCTGTCGTTTGCTCGTTGTTGGTGAGGTCGGTATCAAATGTCAGTTCATTGGAAGAAACAGTCGCCGTGTTGGACAGGGTGGGCGTAGTCCATTCGGTGATGCGTACCGGAATGACCACGGTTGCTTCAGCGCCAATGCTGACGGTGCCAAAGGAGCACAGCACTGAGGATTCTCCGGCTACACCTGAACAGGTGGTGGTTTCAAAACTGCCATTGTTGACGGTGACAACTGGTGGGCCGGTCAGCTCCATCCCAGCAGGCAGATCATCGACTAGCTGAACTCCCAGCGCCTCATTTGGACCATTGTTACGGACGACTACGCTGTAGTCGAATGGTTGTAATACGGCGACGGCAGGTGCTGAGGCAACTTTCTCAACAACTTCCATATCTGCCTGAATACGCACTGTGGTATTTTCCGGCTCAAAATCATTGACCGGGTTTGGATCATCTTTGCCATCGCGATGCTCTTGGGAACGTGCAATGACATAGTTGGTGTAAACGCCTCGCGTTTCAGCCTGAAGCAGCATTCGGAAACTGATGCTTTCACTGCTCAGCAGCACATCGGCTACATCACAGACGATGTCTGCCGATTCCAGTGCTGGATCCCAACCACCATTCAGGCCGGTGTAGGTTGCTGGCGATACATTGCCTGCACCAAAGGCATCAATGGCTGGTGCTGAACATGACACCCCCGCAGGCAAACCCGGTGTACCGTCCATTTGCTCGAAGCCCTGGAAGGACAGGCCAGCGGTTGGCAGGGAATTGTATAAGCGGACTTGACTGGCAACGGAGGGACCGAAGTTAGTCACAGTCAGTGTGTAGGTGACTATGTCGCCAACCTGGAGCGGATCCGGGCTGTCTACCTGGGTGGTTGCCAAATCAACTTCAGCATCAGCGACAGTTACGCTGACATTGCTGTCATTGTTGTCCAGTGTGACTTCAGGCGTTGCCGTTGTGGACACCACTTCATTGAGCAGTGTCTCACCCTCAGTGCCATGATTGGGGCGGACAACAATTGTCACTGTACGCTGAGCATTGCGCTGAATGTTTGTCCAGTCGCATATCACTTCCCGGTTAGCCAGTGTTGTGGTTGAGTTGGCAGCAGGTGTTGTGGTGCAGCTACCACCACCGCTGGCACTCGCCGAAACAAAAGTGACATTCAGCGGCAGAGTGTCGGTGATCGAAACATCGCTGGCGCCAGAGGCACCTGTGGTTTCATTGCGAACAGTGATGGTGTAAGTAAGCTCGGTACCGGCCGCTATCGGAGTAGGGCTACCAGACCAGTTAGCGGTTTTGATGGCAGAAATATCGGCGCGTGGTGTGACCGTTGTGTCGTGATCATCTTCGTTATTGCCATAGGCCGGGTCGGAAGTCACGGAGGAATAGGCACTTGCTTCATTATTCTGTGTTCGATCAATGCCTGAGGTGGTGTTGCCCATTGGACGCACTTGTACTGTGACAACCGGGCAGTTGCTGCCCTCGATACAGACCGGGATTGAGTCAAACGTACAGGACAGATCACGACTGGTGACATTGGCGGCACTATCGTTGGTACAACTGCCAAGTGTTGCAATGCCGGCAGCGACGGTTGCACCTTCAAAACCATTGTCGGGGCCGCCATTGAACAAATTGGTAAAGCTGTCATTCAAGGTGACTGATGTGGCGGTATTCGGGCCGTCGTTGACGATTTCCAGTTGGTAGGTCAATACCTCACCGGCAACAACGGTGGCATCGCCGGTTTTGATCAGTCGGAGATCTGCACTGTCATCGCCAATTTGGCCTTCAATGCCACTACTAACGCAGTCATTGCCGGGGTTATTATCAGCGGGGTAGTTAAATCCTGCTTCTGGTGTATTGGTAACACACATTTGATTGCTGTGTGTGCCCACTGCGGTCGCCACGGTATTCAGAATTACCGAAGGGCTGGTGGCACCTGCTGCAAGTGGTGAACCGGCGGTGTAGGTTCGGGTACAGGTAATCGTGGCTGGACCATCGATGGGTAATGGATCCTCGGTTGAACTACAGATCCAGCCGTTGAGCGTGTAGCTGTCTACTCGGAGGCCTGCAGGCAGCGTGTCGGTCATGGTCAACTCGCCGACAAAGGCGACATTGCTGTTGTTACGCACCCGAATCGTAAAGGGGAAGGCTTCGCCGTCGACTACGCGCAGGGTTTGTGCCGGGCCGGATTTAAGTGCTTCCAGATCAAAAGCCGGTTCCTGAACAGTAATCGACAGAGAAAAATCGTTATTGGTGGGATCTGTGTCTGTAGGGCTGTTGGCACTGATGGAGACCGTATTAGGCAAGTTGTTGCCATAGCCAATAGCCCTGACAGCAATGCTGACTTGACCGATGTTGTGATTGAACTCGCCATCGACACTGCCGCCGCCATCAGCACGGGTACAAGTGATGTCTTGACCTGCGATATCGCAACTCCAGCCATTTTGCACAAATGGCCCTGCAGTCAAAATCTGGAATGCCGGATCAAGCGTCGCAGTCATGGTCAAATCTTGTGGTTGACCACCGCTGTAGCTTGGATTCAGGTTGATGACAAACTCATCAAGTTGCACCAGAGGACTGGCAGGTGACCGGCTCATGGTGACGCTGACATCAGTGGCCGCATTGATATCGGTATCAACGATAGCTGTGTTGTTGTCAGAGATACCATCAAAAGTATCTGAACCTACTGATGCAGACGTAGAAATCTGACTGGGTCCGGCGGCTGATACCACGCCAGTGATTGTGCCTATGTTCCAAGTGTTACCAACCGTCAGCGACCCTGTCGTACAGGTCACTACCTGACCAACCTGATTACAACCGGCTGGCAGCGCACTTGTTCGGCTAAAGCCCGGTGCAAGATTAATCGTGGTACTTAGATTGACGGCACTATCCGGGCCGAGATTGTTAACGCTTGGGGTATATGTCAGTACACCGCCGGAGTCGACTGGGTCGGCACTGCCGATGAGGATCATTTCAAGATCGGTACCACTGATAACCGTGACATTACGCAGTACGGTGTTGTTATCTAGATCAGGGTCGAGGGTGTCAGCAGTTACTGTGGCGGTATTGGCAATGGTTGTCGGGCTGGAGGAAGTAATGATAGCCGTCAGGGTAATCGTCGCTTCGGCATTGTTGGCGAGTGTGCCGACATCGCAGGTGAGTGTGCCGCCGGTAGGCTCGCCAGAGTGCACGCAGCTACCCTGATCAGTGGTGTGGTCTACATAGCTGGTCGTAGCTGGCAGGCTGTTGATTAGCTCAATACCCTCGGAAACATCCGGTCCGTTGTTGGTGATCCGCAAGGTAAAAACAACTTCATCAGTGGCATTGGCTGAGGGTTTGTCGACGGTGTGGTTAAGTACCAGATCAGCATTTGCAGAGACTGTTCCAGCCATACCCATAAGCAATATGCTCAGCAAGGCGGTGGTGAAGCGATTTCTTTGCCCTGAGGTATTTTGGGATATCACTTGATGAGTCGAGTGATAGGTTTTGACAGAATTATTAGATGTTTGATGTTTTGAAATCAGTTGTCGACACTGGCCGACTATCCAACTCGCCATAACGACAAAGCACTGTGGCATAATCCTTTTCACCCCGTCTTGAATGATGCTGAGAAAATCTATTTTTGCGTGCTGAATCAAAGACCAATGCGGTTCTGAGTATTTGATAAATACTTCCTGAAATCAGCAGGCACACCTTAATTTATTCAATCAGTCATAAGATTAGGGGTCACCACACGATTTATTACGATTTGTTGCAAAACCTTTCAAGCTATTTCCTTGTTGGCCGATTTCCTCTAAAAATACCGTTAATGAAATAACTAATTGCCATTTATATGAAACATTGGATGTTTGTGTTTTCCTTATCATCAGCTAAGCGATCTAAAACAAAAAAAATAATGCTTACGGGGGTATTGATTGCCATGGTTATGGCAATTTTTCCGGTGGAGGCTGAGGTAAATTCTGTCGTGAGGTTGCAGCTGAAATGGGAACATCAATTTCAGTTTGCCGGGTATTACGCAGCCATTGAACAAGGCTATTATGATGAGGCAGGCATTCAGGTAGAGCTGATACCCGCTTCACCCGAACGGGAGCCGGTTACAGAGGTGTTGCAGGGGCGTGCTGAATTCGGGGTGGGTAACTCAGAGCTGTTATTGCACTTTTATCAGGGCGATCCGGTGGTCGTGCTGGCGGTTATTTTTCAACACTCCCCTTTGATATTGCTGTCGAGAACCGAGAATCCACTGCAGACCTTACATGACCTCGATGGTCAGCGGGTTGCCATCGAACCGGGTACAGCAGAATTATTCGCTTATCTGAAACGAGAAGGTGTCAATCCAACGCAGTTCGATGTGGTGCAACACGCTTATCATCTTCAGCCGCTAATTGATGGTGAACTGGCGGCACAATCAGCCTACAGCACGACTGAAACATTTGAACTCGAGAGTCGTAGAATTGGCTATCAGATTTATTCACCTCGCTCGGTCGGTATTGATTTTTATGGTGATAATCTCTTCACCACGCAAACAATGCTGGATGAAGAACCGGATTTGGTAGAAAACTTTCGCAAGGCGAGCCTGCGGGGGTGGTTTTATGCGATGGATCACCCGGAAGAAATTATCGAGTTGATTCTGGAGAAGTATCCCACCAGCCGTTCACGAGAAGCATTGCATTATGAAGCTGAGAAAATGCATCAGCTGATGCGTACAGATCTGATAGAACCCGGCCACATGATTACAGGACGTTGGCAACATATGGCCAATGTTTACAGCGAGATTGGCATGTTGCCGGAAGCGTTCTCTCTGGAAGGATTTCTGTATCAGAGTGAGCCGGAGCAGATTGATCTTCAGGCGATCTATGTCAAATTGTTTATTGCCAGTGCCCTGGCAGCTATTTTTGCTTTTTTGACGAGCACCTTGGTGCACTTCAACAAGCGACTTCGAAAAAGTGAGCAGAAACTCAGGGTCTTGTTTGACACAGCGCCACTGGCCTATATCGTGCTTGATCAGCGAGGCTATATTAAAGAGTGGAATAATGCTGCCAGCAGAATTTTCAACTGGCCCAGAGACGAAATCATTGGTCGAAATACCTTTGATACGATTGTTAACGCCGATGACAGTGCTGCTGTAAAACAGGTGTTTGAGCGCACGGTCAATGAGCATAGCCCAGTGACTTTCATGAATAGCAATCTAACGCGTGATGGCAAGGAAATCACGTGTGAGTGGGTCAATACGACCTTTAATGATAATAGCAACGATGATGAAGTCTGGATTTTGTCCATCGCCTCTGATGTCACGGAAAGAGCGGCGATTGAGAAAGCATTAAAACAGGCCAGAGATCAGGCGCAGGAAGCTCTGAGCGAGCATAAGCAACTGATTTCCATGTTATCTCATGAGCTTCGTTCACCATTGGCGACAATTGCTTCTGCTAATGCTGTCATCAAGGCTGCGATTGGTCAGGGTGACTTCAAAAATACCGCTTTGATGAATACTCGGATTAACTCTGCGATTCAGCGCTTGCGCCGCTTTTTGGATAACCTGATGGCCGATGACAGACTTAGCACGGTCAAATTTTCCAGTCAGCGTGCCAACATTGATGTGCAGCGAATTGTCCATAAAAGCGTTACTGCTTCACAAGATCAGTACCCGCATCGATATATCAACATCAATATGACAGGGCCACGGGAGATTATTGGGCCGGACTCGGTGTTGCTGGATGTGGTCATTACCAACTTGCTTGATAATGCTATGAAATATTCTGTACCGAACACAGCGGTATCGATCTCTATTGAATCTGCCGTTGATAATTCGCTTTGTCTGGAAGTGCATAACTTCGGTCCTGCAATTCCAGAAAAACTGCATGAAGAGATCTTTCATAAATATTATCGGGCAGAGCTTGAGCAAGCCAGTGGAACAGGCTTGGGCTTGTATCTGGTCAAGCGAATTGCAATTTCATACAACGCTTCAATTCAAGTCACTTCTTCTGATGAGGAAGGCACAATGTTTCGCGTGATATTTCCTTCTGTGGAACCATCGGAGGCAAACAGGAATGAATAAACAGACCCCACGACTTGCCGTTGTGGAGGATGATCCTGAACAACGCGAGACGCTACAGGCCTGGTTGGAGTTGAACGACTACTCTGTCTGGAGTGTTGGCAGTGCAGAGTCGTTTTACAAGATGGCGGCTGTTGATCCGGTTGATATTCTAATCATCGACCTTGGGCTTCCAGGTGAAGACGGCACGGCTACCATTGAACATCTTCGAAAATATTCTGATGTTGGCATTATCGTGGTCAGTGCGAGAAGCCGTGCCTATGATCGCGTTCAGGCGATTCAGTGTGGTGCAGATATCTTTCTTGTTAAACCGGTCATTCCTGAAGAACTTGTCTCCTGCATTGAAAGCCTGTGGCGACGTATTCAGTCTTCTACCGGCGTGACGACGCAATCTAAAAGTATGGATGAACAGAGTCAGGATACGGATGAAGTCTGGCGATTAATGGGATCACAGCGTCAACTTATCAGTCCCAATGACATTGCGGTGAAATTGACGCCAAGTGAGTTGGCAATTATGACTGCCCTGGCACGAGCCCAAGGGCCATTGTCACGGCATGACATCATCATTGCGCTGGGTGCTAATCCCAAGAGCTTTCAGATGAATCGTATTGATGTTCACCTCAGCCGTTTACGCAGCAAGGTTAACAATAGCTGTCAAATGAGTATACCCATCAGTCTGTTACCTGGTTCCAGGCTGGAATTTCATGGCAAGATTTTGTTGCTTTAGCCATAAGCCAAAGTCATTTTGACAGCTTCCAATTTGGCCGAATGTAGTGACAGGTATAGCCAGTTGGATGCAGTTGCAAATAATCCTGATGTTCTGGTTCTGCTTGCCAAAAATCACCGACTGGTTCCACTTCAGTGACAACTTTGCCCGGCCACAGGCCTGATTGGTTCACATCATCAATGGTTTGCCTGGCAATCTCGGCTTGTTGTTCAGAGGCGTAATAAATCGCAGAACGATAACTCGGACCACGATCATTACCTTGCTGATTCGGTGTGGTTGGATCGTGAATCTGAAAGAAAAACTCCAGTAGCTTGCGATAACTGAGTTGTGTCGGGTTGAAGATGACTTCTATGGCTTCGGCGTGGCTGCCATGATTGCGATAAGTTGCATTGGGCACATCACCGCCGGTGTAGCCTACCCGTGTTGAGATAACGCCGGGTAAAAAGCGAATCAGCTCCTGCATTCCCCAAAAACAGCCGCCTGCCAATACCGCGCGTTCAGTTGATTGTTCAGTCATGTTCTGGTGTGCCCATCATTTAGAAAACAGCTTTTTATAGTCGCCGTAACCTTGATTTTCAAGATCATCCACAGCGATAAATCTCAGTGATGCCGAGTTGATGCAATAACGCATGCCGCCATGTTCCGCCGGGCCATCAGGGAATACATGCCCAAGGTGACTGTCGCCATGTACCGATCGTACTTCAACTCGGCGCATGCCAAGACTGTCATCAAATTTTTCCGTGATGTTTTCAGCTTGAACGGGGCGGGTAAAGCTGGGCCAGCCGGTGCCACTGTCAAATTTATCTATTGATGCAAACAAGGGCTCACCGGAGACAATGTCGACATACAAACCCGCCTCATGATTATCCCAGTAGGCATTATCAAACGGTGGCTCGGTACCGCATTGCTGGGTGACGTAATGTTGCTGCTGGGTCAGTTGTTCAATGGCTTTGGATGATTTTTTGTAACTTGTCATGACAATCAGGGCCTTGTAGGTGCTTCAAGTTGCTGCCAGTACACACCTGGCAGCGCGTTATCGGTTGAATACTGACTCGTCAGCGACAAAGTCGTTCCCAAACAAGACTTGATTATCGTTCAGTTTATAAACAACGCAATATGAATTATTTATCCTCAAGCTCAATAGCCATCACCCGATCAAACGCATGTAAATCAAGCACCGCTCTGACGCGACTGACTTTTCCGTGTTGCATGGTAAAAAACCAGGCGTAGCTGTTTTGATAGCGTTCACCGTTAATCAACATTGCTTCGGCCTCAAACAGAATGATAATTTCGTCACCTGCCTGATAGACCTCGTGCCAAAGCGGTGTTAATGGCGTTGCCAGTCTTTGATTGAAAGGTTTGATAATTGCCTGCTGCAATATGGCAAGACTGTAGGTTCCTGCCGATGGGCTTGGCCCCATGACAGTCCATTGCGTAGTGTCAGCAAGCAATTCAAACGGGGAAGCTGTGCCTTGCGCCCAGCCGCTAAAGGCATTTTCGATCCGTTGTTTATCATCAAGTGTTTCTGCAATCACAAGATCATCGGTGACAAACATGCAGCCGCAGAGCATTAAATATGACAAGGTTTTCATCATAAGCTCTCGTTAAAATGAATGGCCATGACTGGCCACAGTGCGGATCACCAGTTCGTTGACATCGACATTGTCCGGCTGTGAAATCGCGTATAAAACCGCATTGGCAACCGCCTCGACATTCAGAGACGTATCACGGAATTGCATCAATAATCCTGCGGCCGTTTCGTCAGTGATATCGTGACCTAATTCAGTGGTGGTGACGCCGGGAGACAGCACCGTTACCCGAAGCTTGTCGGTTTCCTGACGCAAGCCTTCGCTGATTGCTCGCACCGCATATTTACTGGCACAGTAAACGGTACATAAGGGCGCAATAGCCTGTGCGCCAGTGGAAGCCGTATTGATAATATGGCCGCTGCCTTGTTGTTCCATGATTGGCAGTACCGCAGCGATGCCATTCAAGACGCCTTTAATATTGATATCAACGATGTTGTTCCATTCATCTGTTTTTAAAGCGCGCATCGGCGACAACGGCATAATGCCGGCGTTATTAAACATCACATCTATTCGGCCAAAGTTATGTTTGGCAAAACTGACAAACTCTTTCATCTGCTGCGCATCGGTGACATCCAGTTGCCGATAAGCCGCTTGGCCGCCGCTATCTTTGATATTACTGACAATCGCTGCCAGTCGTTCTGTTCTACGTGCGCCGAGCATAACGATGGCGCCATTTTTGGCCAGCACTCTGGCAGTGGCTTCGCCGATGCCGCTACTGGCACCTGTGATCAAGATCACCTTGTTTGCTACGTTCATCATAAATTTTCTCCATTCAAATTTGCTGTCTAAAGTGGCGATTCAAATGGTAGAGGCGAAGCTTCGAAGCTTGGATACATAGAGCTACAAGAAAATTGCCTTTTTCTACAATCCGCTGTGTTTTCAGTTTGCTCTCCGCCTATAATTGATGACAGTTAAGCTATTGGGATAAATAGAAAATGAGTCAGAATCAACTTCAAGAACTTGCCGGTTTAGTTGATAAATTCTCTTTGGGGAATGGCATTCACAGCACAGCGATTGATGGTCTGAATTGTATAAAGCTGGGCGAAATAAATGATCGCCTGCCTAGTGTTTATACGCCTTCATTGTGCGTTATCGTTCAGGGCAAAAAGCGGGCATTGCTGCACGATGAAATCTATCAATACCAACCTTCAGAATATCTGCTGGCATCCGTCGATTTACCGGTGATAGGGCAAGTCATCGAAGCCAGCCAGGACAAGCCATACCTTTGTCTGCAAATTGAACTGGATTTACATCAACTGGCTGAATTAATCGTCCAGACCGGGTTTTCCGTTAACAACAACCTGACCAGTCAACGCGGTATTTTTGTCGGCAATATGGATGCTGCACTGAATGACGGGGTATTAAGGCTTGTCCGCTTATTGGAAGCACCGAAAGATATCCCGCTGTTGGCGCCGATGATTAAACGGGAAATTTATTATCGATTACTCAATGGACAATATGGACAGGTCATTGCCCAAATGACGCAATCAGGCAGCCATATGCAACGCATCTCAGCGGCGATTCAAATATTAAAAGCCGACTACAACAAACCCATCAAAATTGAAGATCTGGCAAACCAGGTAGGCATGAGTGTTTCTTCATTTCATAGTCACTTCAAAGCCGTCACCGCCATGAGTCCGCTGCAATATCAAAAACGACTCAGACTGATGGAAGCGCGAAAAATCATGTTGGCCGAAACACAGGATGCCGCCGCCACGGCCTACCGTGTCGGTTATGAAAGCCCCTCTCAATTCAGTCGTGAATATGCACGTATGTTTGGACTTCCGCCCAAACGAGACGTTAGCCTGATACTGAGTAATCCGGCTATTGCCTGAACACTGAATCCTTAAAACTGGTCTTTGAGCCGAATATAACGCATAATCGGCTCATATTATGATTTGATAAGGTGTCCTATTCGGCTCATGTATATCTGGGAACAACTCGATTGGCCTCAGTTTTCCTGGGATGAGGTAGCACTCAAACCCAAACTAGACAAAGTGCGTCTGTTGCAGGGACGACTGATCGGCCAGACAGAAACTGCACCGGCTCAGGCCGATTTGCAAGTTGAAATGGATGCGCTTATCCAGAACGCCATTCGTACCAGCGAGATTGAAGGCGAACATTTGGATGTGGGATCCGTGCGTTCCTCTGTCGCTCGCCAGCTTGGTCTGGAGAATGCAGGCTTTCCGAATAGAACAACGCCAGAATCCGAATCAATCGTTGCATTATTGGTTGAAGCGACACATCATCCCGATGCACCAATGTCTCAGGCACAACTCTGCCAATGGCAAGCCATGCTTTTTCCTGTCGGGCCTGGCGTACTATCTGCAATCAACATTGGCACGCTACGAGGTGAACAGCCAATGCAGGTTATCTCGGGTCGTCTGGATCGACCCAAAGTGCACTTTGAAGCCCCACCACGTGAGCAGCTGGAAGCTGAATTGGAACGTTTTATCACTTGGTTCAATGAGCCTCCTACCACGCTTGACACCTTAATTAGAGCGGGCATTGCACATCTATGGCTGATAACGCTACACCCATTTGATGATGGTAACGGCCGTGTGGCTCGGGCAGTGACTGATCGAGCCTTGGCACAAGCAGAACGACAATCTGTTCGTTTTTACTCCTTAAGTGCCGCCATCATGACTGAGCGTGATGCCTACTATAAACACCTGGAACAAACGCAAAAGGGTGGGCTGGATATTACCTTGTGGCTCGCCTGGTTTCTGAATAGTTTGCAAGCAGCCTTGGAACAAGCATTACAGCGTGTTGACCGGGTCTTAACCAAGTCACGTTTCTGGCAACATCATGCGGCTAAGGTGCTCAATGAGCGTCAGATAAAAGTTTTGAATCGTTTGCTGGACACATCTGGCGAAGCATTCGAACACGGTATCAATGCTGCGAAATATCAATCACTTGCCAAAGTCAGTAAAGCGACTGCAACAAGAGATTTAACGGAACTAGTCGAAAATGGCTGTTTAATCAAACTGCCTGGCGGTGGCCGCAGCACCCGATACACGGTTGCTTTGGATAAAAGTGACAGCAACCAGGGCATGTGTAAGCAAAATAACCAGTGGTTAAAAAATAATAATGACATTAATCAACTTAAAAGACCTTGAAGCACATTTGTGGCAGGCAGCCCACATTATTACTGGGCCGATAGATGCGGCTGATTACAAAACCTATATTTTCCCAATACTTTTCTATAAGCGAATCTGTGATGTTTATGACGACGAATATCAGCAGGCCTTAAAGCAGGTAAACGATAAGGAGCTGGCCCATGGACCGATGTTTCACCGAATCCAGATTCCAAAGGGCTGCCATTGGAGCCATGTATTTGGACAAACAAAGGATATTGGTCAGGCCTTAAAAGATGCGTTTCGTTGCATTGAGCTTTCAAATTCTCACTTACTTGGCATCTTCGGTGATGCATCATGGACCAATAAAGAAAGGCTGTCAGATGAATTGTTATCAACGCTATTAAATCACTTCAATAAAGTGAATTTAGGTGTGGCAAATGTACGTACTGATGACATGGGCCGAGCATACGAATATTTGATCAAGCGCTTTGCAGATAAAGCGAATAAAAAAGCGGGAGAGTTCTATACCCCTCGTACAATTGTTCATTTGATGGTGAACATTCTTGACCCGAAAGCGGGTGAGAGTGTCTATGACCCAGCATGTGGAACTGGCGGCATGTTGTTGGAAACTGTTCACCACGTTAGGGAAAATGGTGGTGATCCCCGATTGCTAAAGCTTAAAGGGCAAGAGCGAAACTTAACGACAGAAGCAATTGCCCGAATGAACCTGTTCCTGCATGGTCAGGAAGATTTCGATATCGTCCGTGGTGATACACTTCGCCAGCCCAAATTCCTAAAAAATGATCAACTAGAAACATTCGACTGTGTAATCGCTAACCCACCTTTTAGCCTAAAAGAGTGGGGATATGGTGTTTGGCAGGCTGCACCATACAGCCGAAATCAATTTGGAATGCCACCAAAAACTAACGGTGATTTTGCCTGGGTTCAGCATATGTATGCCTCTTTGAATGAAGAGGGACGCATGGCTGTAGTTTTACCTCATGGAGTGTTGTTCAGAGGTGGTGCTGAAGGAAAAATCCGCACTAAACTGCTTGAAGGCAACCATATCGACGCGATCATCGGTGTTGCACCAAATCTATTCTATGGAACAGGTATTCCTGCTTGTATTTTAATACTCAAAAAGCAGCGGCCGATAGACCATAAAGATCATGTATTGATCATTAATGCTGAAGAGATATTCACCAAAGGCCGTGCCCAAAATACGCTTTCTGAATCCCAAGCCGATGACATCTACAAAATCTATCACGACCAACTTGAACATGGGCCCCAGCAATCGCATGAAATTGAAGGTGTTGCTCGATGGGTTGGCATCAATGAGATAAAAGAAAACGACTTCAATCTCAATATTGCTCGATATGTGCAGAAGCCACTTGAAGAAGAAACCATCACTGTCGAAGCAGCATTAAAAGATTTTCAAGAGAAATTAGTGGCTTTGGAAAAAGCTGAACAAGAGCTCGAAGAGTTATTAATCAAGGAAGGATTTGAGACATGAGTTTGATGTGCAGTATTAGCGACGCAGAATCAAATCAATTAACAATGGCGCTCATCAAAGCAGTAAATGACGCAATTGCCTCTGGAAAGGATGAGCCTGATATTGTTGCAAGACTAACTGAAAATATACCAAGTCAGTGCAAGCTCGTTAAGAAAATAGGTTCTTATGACGTGTCTGTCGGAGGCGTTTTTATCCATCAAACTCCCAAAGTACATTTTGACGGAATGAAAAAAAACAGTATCGAACTTGGAGATTTGTTACTCATAAGTACCGTAAAAAAACTATCTGGAGAGATCACGAGGAAAGCCTTGTTACTCCAGGCAAAAATTATCACGAAGCTTCCAGTCATAGATACCGGTAACGATGACCAACATGAGTTGTATCGAGACTGGCCAGTATTTGAATACGTTCGTTCAAGCCCCTCTCTCAACGGTAAGACGCGTTGCATCACTGGCTTCGATCTCTACCCCGCTGCAAAATATCTACTTTTCTCAAAACCATTAAATCCCTCTGGTGGTTGGCCTCATTGGATTCACTCACGCGTGGTTCATGCGAATGCACTAACTGCTTACCCTACAGATAAGCTGAGTTCTTACGAATGTTTTGTGAAAGAGCTTCATGATTTTGTACTGTCAGAAAAAGGCAAATCTTTCGAGTTGCTTGAAAATTCTGAATATACCTATTTGAACGAATTACATGAGACAGCTATAGAGTGCTCACCTACAGTTGCAAAAGCTTTTTTTTCTTTTTATTGATGATGTTAAGGGTTGGTCGTTGATGATTAATGATTTGCTTAGAGTGACAGCAGAAAAAACGACTAGATTAATGGCAACAGCGAAAGGTTCAACTGGAAAAGCTGCTAGAGGTGTTAATGTTACTGAGATAACTGCGTTAATGACTTCTGACTCGACATTTAGGCATTTCATGAATGTGGAAGGATCAGATGATTTACCTCCAAACAACAATGAAATAGAAACAAACGATAATGAGTTTGAAGGTGATGGCATAAGCGTTATCGAATTTGTGTTGACTGAATCAGAAAATCCCCAAGAAATGAGACCCGATGAGCACGCTTAATAAAAAGAAATTAGAAGACTTACTCTGGGGCGCGGCTGAACTTCTTCGTGGGCAAATCGATGCCTCGGACTATAAGCAGTTCATCTTTCCCTTGCTGTTTTACAAGCGTTTGTCAGATGTGTATCTGGAAGAATATGTTGAGGCACTCGAAATCCATGAGGGTGATGCTGAATACGCCGCCATGCCCATGTTCCACCGTTTTGATATCCCACAAAAGGCACATTGGGAAAAGGTGCGCCACACCAGCAAAAACATCGGTGAAGCCATTCAAAATGCGCTGCGCCTCATCGAAGCCAACAACCCGCGTTTACATGGCGTGTTTGGTGATGCCCAGTGGACCAACAAAGAGCGTTTGCCAGATCACCTGCTGGCAGACTTGATTGAACACTTCAGTAAAATCCCACTGGGCATTCAATCAGTCGCTCAAGATGACCTGGGTGAAGCCTACGAGTACCTGATCAAAAAATTTGCTGACGACTCAGGTCATACCGCTGCTGAGTTTTATACCAACCGTACTGTGGTGCATTTAATGACCCGTATCATGGGTTTAAAACCGGGCGAAACCGCCTATGACCCAACCTGCGGCACCGGCGGTATGTTGCTCAACGCGGTCATGGATTTGCGTTCACGAGGAGAGGAATGGCGTAGCGTTCATCTGTATGGGCAAGAGGTCAACCTACTCACCTCAGCCATCGCCCGTATGAATATGTTTCTGCACGACATTGAAGAATTTGATGTGCTACGCGGTGATACCCTGGCTGAACCCAAGTTTATTGAAAAAGACCAGCTCAAGCAGTTTGATGTGATTTTTGCCAACCCGCCTTATTCCATCAAAAAGTGGAACCGCGATAAGTTTGCTGCCGACCCTTACGGCCGCAATCTTTACGGTGTGCCACCGCAAGGCTGTGCCGACTATGCGTTTTATACCCATATCATCAAAAGCCTGAAACCTGACACCGGCCGCGCCGCTATGCTCTGGCCACACGGCGTGTTGTTCCGTGATTCCGAGCAAAGCATTCGTAAGCAAGTGATTGAGTCGGACATTATTGAAGCGGTGATTGGCCTGGGGCCAAACCTGTTTTACAACTCACCGATGGAATCCTGCGTGGTGGTGTTGAATTGCAATAAACCTGCTGAGCGCAAAAACAAGGTGTTGTTTATTAATGGTGTGGAGCACGTTACTCGAGAACGCGCCCACAGCCGCTTGTCGGATGAGGATTTGGCAGTGCTTTGTGAAGCTTACTTTGCACCAGAGCAGCAAAGCGACATTACCGCTTTGGTGGATATCGACACCATCAAAGAGAACCTCTACAACCTGTCGATTCCGCTCTATGTGCAGGCCCAAAACAATGGCGAAGTGCACGACATCGAACATGCCATCGAAGCATGGAAGGTTAGCCGGGTGCAATTGAAAAAGCAGACCAATAAATTATTCAAAAGCCTTGCTGAGCTGGGATACGACATACAAGGAAGTATTAGTGTCGCGGAAGGCAGGACGCAGGGAGCGACCGAAGTTGAAAGCAAGGTGGAGTAGTAAATGACAGAACAACAATTACCCGAAGGCTGGCAAATGGTGAAGTTTGGCGATATCGCCAAACATATTTCCAAGCGTGTCGAGCCCAGTGAAACCGACCTTGAAATTTATGTCGGGCTGGAACATTTGGACCCAGACAGCTTGAAAATCAAACGTCATGGTGTTCCCGGTGATGTGGCAGGCCAAAAACTGTTGGTGAAGAAAGGGCAAATCATTTTTGGTAAACGCCGAGCCTATCAGCGTAAAGTGGCCGTGGCAGACTGGGATTGTATTTGTTCGGCGCATGCCATGGTGCTTGAGGCGAACCCCAAAAAGGTATTGCCTGAATTCTTGCCGTTTTTTATGCAGTCTGATGCATTTATGAACAGAGCCGTGGCAATTTCTGAGGGGTCATTGTCACCCACTATCAAATGGAAAATCCTTGCTCAGCAAGAGTTCCTTATCCCGCCACCAGCTAAGCAAAAATCTTATGTATCCATTCTGAAGAAGATAGCATCGACGATTCAGCTATCAGAAGAGGCTTTGGAGAGCGCGAATTTATTACATGATGTGCTAGGCATACAGAGTTATAGCGTCGCTGAAAGGTTTGAGACCCTGGATAGCTTGTGCTTAAAGATTCAAGATGGAACACATTTCTCGCCTAAAGGCATCGGATCGTCTGGTGACTACCAATATGTAACATCAAAAAATATACGTATGGGAAAAATGGAGTTTTTGGAAAGAGAATACATTTCCACAGAAGAGCACAAAAAAATATACGCCAGGTGTGATGTAAAAAAAGACGATATCTTACTTACAAAAGATGGGGCTAATACCGGAAACGTGTGCCTCAATGAACTCGATTGTGAAATTAGCTTGCTATCTAGTGTCGCATTTTTGAGAGTTGACCCGGATAAAGCTGACCGTAACTACATTTACTACTGGCTTATGTCAAAAATTACACAAAGAGATATTTCATCGCAAATGGCCGGCAATGCGATAACTCGACTTACTTTAAAAAAAATAAAGTCTATGAAAATTCCACGCCTTGAACTCAATCAGCAAAGGCAGGTAGGTGACTTGCTAGCAAGAAGTCATGCATCAGTTGAAACATTTAACCATAAGATCGAGCAGCTGCGTCAATTAAACAGATCGATTTTGGCAGCCGAAGCAGAACGATGAGATATAGATAATGTTTAACGAACAAACCGTCACAGAGAATGGAATGATTGACCGCTTAAAGGGTTTAAGCGGCGTAAAGTGGACCTACTGCCACGGTGAGAACCTGCCCAAGCAAGCGCAGGATATCTTCGTTGATGAATGGCTTAAAGATGCGTTGTGTTCGTTAAACCCCGATATTGCTAAGCAGCCGGATTACGCTGATGAAGTGATTTATAAGCTGCGTGGTGTGGTGCTGGAAGCGCGTCATACCGGCTTGGTAAAAGCCAATGAGAACTTCCATGAATGGTTAATGGCCGAAAAAACCTTACCCTTTGGTGAGAATGGCGACCATATCACCATCAACCTGATTGATTTCGACAATATCGACAACAACCACTTTGTGGTGTCACAACAGGTGCACTACATCGCGGCCACCGAAGTCTATTTTGATATTGTGCTCTATGTGAACGGTATTCCACTGGTGGTGGGCGAAGTGAAAACCGCGACTCGCCCGAGTGTGACCTGGCAAGATGGTGCGGCCGATTTTATGGGCGGTAAAAAGCACTACTGGAAAAATGTTGAACCCTTTTTCGTGCCGAATCTGCTGTGTTTTTCCAGCGAAGGAAAAACCTTTGCCTATGGTGCCATCAATGCCCAGGTAAAAGACTGGGGCCCATGGCATCATACTGAGCAGCGCGAGGAAGTCTTACCGGGTTTGGCATCGGTTTTGAATAGTTGTGAAGGCTTGTTAAATCCACAAACTTTATTGCAACTTCTGGAAGCTTTCGCATTATTTTCCACCGTAAAAACCGGCAAAAACACCCCACCAAAACGCACTAAAATTCTCCCACGTTATCCACAGTTTGAAGCAGCTAAACAAATCGTTGAGCGCGTCAAAAAAGGCTATCCACGGAAAGGTCTGATATGGCATTTCCAAGGGTCGGGTAAATCCTTATTGATGCTTTATGCTGCCAGAATGCTGCGCACGGATAACACACTTAAAAACCCAACAGTATTGGTGGTGGTTGATCGTAAAGATCTTGATACGCAAATCAACGAAACCTTTGGTGGGGCAGATGTTAAAAATCTGATAAAAGTACAAAGCTGTAAAAAGCTGGGGCAATACATCGAGCAAGATAGCCGCGGCATTTTGATTACGACAGTATTTAAGTTCAGAGACCTTGAGATTGATGATAGTAATTCTAAAGGACTCAATGACCGAGACAATATCATTGTGCTGGTTGATGAAGCGCATCGTACTCAGGAGGGTTCGTTAGGCGACAAAATGCGTTGGGCATTACCGAATGCTTTCTTTTTTGGTTTGACCGGAACACCTGTATCAGGACTAGAACGCAACACTTTCAAATTGTTCGGTGCCGAAGACGACCCCGGCCGTTACATGAATCGATATAACTACAAACAATCGATTCGTGATGGCGCTACTAACCCAGTTAAGTTTGAACCACGCCTAGCAGAACTTCGGGTTGATAGGGCTGCAATAGATGAAGAGTTTGAACGGCTTGTTCGTGAGAACAATCTTGATGAAGAGGAGAAAGCCGCTTTATCAAAACGAGCGGGTAAACTGGCCGTAATGCTAAAAGCGCCTAAGCGCATGGCCGCGATTAGTAATGATATTGCTGAACATTTCATTAGTCATGTGAAGCCAAAAGGTATGAAAGGCATGGTCGTAGTATACGACCGAGATGCCTGCGTACAGATGTATTACTTGTTGGCTGGAAAATTAGGAAAAGATGCTGTTGAAGTGGTCATGAATGTTGACCAGGCGCCTATCAAAGTGACGGATGGAAATAAAAAAGACAAGGTCAACAAAGACTGGCGTAAGTGGAAAAATGAATTAGAGCTGCATATTGAACAAGCTGATTTTGAGCGATGGCAGTTGATTGATGGTGATGCACACAAACAAAAAGATCTGATCGAAGGCTATAAAGATCCTAGTCAGCCACTGCAATTGCTGATTGTCACTGCCAAGTTGCTCACGGGCTTTGATGCGCCTATCTGTTATTGCATGTATTTAGACAAACCCCTGCGAGATCACACACTGCTTCAAGCCATGTGCCGAACTAATCGATTGTATGAGCACAATGGCCAGCAAAAAGAGATGGGGTTGATTATTGATTATCTTGGTGTGTTTGAGAATTTACGCACTGCACTTGCTTATAACCCAGATGAGATTGAAGGAGTGGTCGAAGGTATTGAGGCATTTAAAGAGCTTTTGCCTTTGCAGTTGCAGAAGTGTCTGGACTTTTTCCCTGGTGTGGATCGTTCGTTAGAGGGTCTTGATGGTGTATTGGCTGCTCAAGAATGCCTACCGGATAACAAAAAACGCGATGAGTTTGCTGCTGCTTTTGGTGTTTTAGCAAAACTTTGGACGGCGATTAACCCTGATCAATTTTTAACACCATTCAGAGTCGACTATCGATGGTTGGCTCAAATCTATGAGTCTGTTCGGCCTGTTGGCCAGACTGGCGCCTTAGTATGGGCAGCCTTAGGGCCTGAGACCATCAAGATGATTCATGAACATACGGATATAAATCGTATTCGTGATGATATTGATGAGTTGGTTATGGATGAAAACGCCATCTTTACGCTCACGGATAAAGAACAAGCGCAACGTGCCCGTAGACTCGAAGTTGATTTGATGGGGCGTTTAAGAGGGCATGATGACCCTCGATTTGTTGCATTAGGGGAGCGATTGGAAAAGCTCCGTGAAGAATATGAAGCGGGTGTAATCAAAGCCATTGATTGGTTGAAAGGTTTGTTGGATGTTGCCAAAGATAGCGTTAAGGTTGAGCGTGAAACCGGTGATCACCCGGTGACCGAAGAAGATAACGTTCAAGCGCTCACCAAGTTGTTTTTGGAAACAAGGCCCAGCAGTACACCAATAGTTATTCAGAATGTAGTCGAACAAATCGACAAGATTGTTAAGGCCACACGGTTTGATGGATGGCAAACCTCCAACAGTGGCCCACGAGAAATTCAGAGAGCCTTGGTTGTTACGCTTGTTCAATTTGGGCTTGGCAAAGACAAAGAATTGTTTGATAAAGCCTATGCATATGTTGAAGAGCATTATTGATAATGGACAGACTCATTCAGGTAAAGGATATACCTTCATCACTCTGGTCTGAGCCTGAGAAAACTCTATTTTTATCAAAATCTTTAACTGACTCATGGAAAAAGCTATTAGCCTCTGAAGGACTAGAGGATTTGGCTATTGAAAAGTCTCCTGAAGGTTTCACAGGGGGCATGAATAAAGAAGACACTGATAAACATCTTGCTTGGCGGTATACCGGCTCATGTGGCCGTGTTGTGATGACCTGTTTGGATCCCAAAAACCATCTGAGTGAAGTATCAGATGCTTATGCTAAAACCTTTGCTGGTAACAGGGTCTTGCTCGTTGATATCCCGTGTGGTTCTGGCGCAGGGGCGGTTAGCATTATTACAATACTTATCGAGTTGAGAAAGCATGGTGTTCTTCCACGACTTCCCTTAAAGCTGAATATTGTTGCTGCTGATATTTCCGAGTATGCACTGGGATATTGTTCAACACAGTTAAAGCAGCTAGTTTCCCTCGCTAACGAACAGGCGATTGAAATTGAATATGAAACTCATCATTGGGATGTGACGGATAAGATCAGTACTGCTGACTTGATAGAGCGTTTAAATATCCTTAATCAAGGTTGTGATTCTAGATTGCTATTGCTAACAAATTTCACAGACTTTCTAGAAAAAGAGAATAAGTGGAAATTAGCAGAGCCACAATTCGAACAACTTTTTATCCATAGCCGAGGGAAGTTCAGCACTGCAATATGGATAGAACCCCAAAAAAATAATGTAGCGAATTTTTTTGCAAGACTTGTGGGCTGGTTCAATACCAAGTTAATAAAACTTTTTAAAAGTGACGATGTAAAGCTTAGTACAGATTATGCGATTACGGATGCAGAGTGTAAGCATCCTCTAAAAAATCATAAATTTAAGATCGGTTTGAGTGTAAAGCGTCTGCAGTTGCCGGTGAAGGATTGATTCATGGATAGCACAATCGCTTTAAAAGCGCTGAATCAATATCGAAAGCGGGATGTGCTTCCCTACTTAGGATTACGTTACTATCTGGATAACAAATCTGCAAGAAGCCAAAGATGGTTTGAGGAAGTCGCCACAAAACTTGCTACCGATAATATAAATTCTCCATACATCAGAACGTTTCACTTTAAGGAGCGGGAGCCGAGCGGAGAATATACGCATCGTGATGTATATTTGCCTTCGCCAAATGAAGCACTGGCAGAAATTGTTTTGATAACTGAGCTATCAAAACATACGAATTTCCAGCCCAAGCCTTATGTATATAGTTACAGATTATCGGATCATAATGATACTTCGGGTGTTTTTATTCCGTATTTCAACGGGCTGAAAGATCGGCAGAGAGATATTGCTGAGGCATGTAGAGTAAAAACTGATGGTGTCGTTCTTTACACCGATATCAAACGTTTCTATCCCAGCATCAATAGTCATGATGCCCAATCCGTGTGGAGTAGAGCGGCTGCTCATGCAGGGTTGAGAAGGGAGCATGTAGAGCTTGGTGAGGCATTTCTAAGAAAACATCATGATAAATGCTTGAAAGATGGCTCAGGCAAAGGGCTGCTGACTGGGCCTGTCTTTAGTCATATCATCGCAAACTTATTACTTGATGAAGTTGATTCTTTCATGCACGACTTAACAGAAGGACATTATTGGAGGTATGTAGACGATATTGTTTTGGTTGGTGCAGAAGCCGATGTTGATCAATGGCGAGAGTCGCTCCAGCAGAAGTTAAATAAATATGAATTACTACTTCATGACGGAGCGAAAGACTTCAAAGTTGATTCCGAGGCCTGGCTAGATGGTGAAAAAGACTTTGAGACTGATATCAGTAACCAATGGATTTCACTTATTGCTGATACAAAAAGATACTTGATTAAAAACCCCTCAGAACACGCTTTCCAGGTTCTTCAGCAACATTTCCGACAAAAAGATATTCGAATTCCTCTAATTGACTATTCCATAGCAGCTAAGGAGGTAACGACTTTATTGAGCTTTAGTCGTTGGTTGAAAAGATACAGGACATGGTCTTACAAAAATATCAAGAGGATTACGCCCGAACATTTAGCGATCCTTGCCTACAATACCCGAACTGAGTTAATGAATCAGATAGATAAATTGCTTCATATGCATAACAGATCTGATGTCTATGCTAACAAGAGGCTCATCCCTAAATTGAGATTTATTGCAGGAAGGTTAGTGCTTCTTGCATCTAGGGTCGAATTGTCGGAAGTTTCTGATAGATTGAGAACATTTCCAGAGCTGAGCTTTTTGTGCACGATAATGGATTGCGTTGCTTCAAGGGATGTTTCGGAAGTTCTAAAAATGGGCGCGAACGCGACGCAGGCTGCCTGCCAAGTCTTAAATTCATCACCAGAACCAGTGAGCTTTAACATTGAGCATTACGATGAGATTGTTGAGTTATCACTTGCCGTGTTAGCACTGAATGGTATTGATTTTGAGGTACCGAACACATCGTCTAAGTTAAGACAGTTTGCCCTTGGCCAAGAATTAAGTGGCTTAATGACTGATGATGACACGTTTATAAAAGAAATTAGCTGTCTGCATGGAAATACTGCTCCGAGACATGAATCGATGTTAAAACAAGCTTTTGATGTGGATGAAGACTTGGCTCTAGATGTTATTAATCAATTACAAAACTCAAGTCATTGTTAAATCTGGCTGATTTTTCCGCTGAAATCCGAACTAACCCTCAAATGAGGTTTGGTTTTTGATAAAAAGTTGGTTTTGTGTGAAAAGCAATAGAATAAAGATCTGACAAAACATGTTTACTGCCCTTCGACGATGCGAGTATCCCTAGCGCTGCTTCGGAAAGGTGGTGAATATTATTTCACTTCAGCAACCAACTCTCAGGAATCCAGCCAGGCATTGATGTTTGTGCATCTGCTCAGAAGTTCCCGCTTGTTAAGTTTTGTTTAAGTATGTTTAGCTATCCTGCGAACTATGAATTTTTCCTATATGAAAATTTCCCGGTCTGCAGGGGGCAAAGCGGCATTGGCGACGGCATCCATGCTGGTCTTATCGATGTTTAGCAGCAGTGCAGTAGCGGAAGAATCTGTCGAAACGAATGTGGCAAAACCTGCGTGGGATTTCCGCGTGGCGGGTCGTTTGCAGTTGGACCGTGGCTATTTTTACAACGATAAAGGCACTGAGTTTGACCATGGAGATAATGTCCGTCGGGCGCGATTGGGCTTTCGTGTACGTTATGGTGATCATTGGTCATTTTCCCATACTTACGACTTTGCTCGTGATGGCCTGGAAGGTATTCGCGATACGGTGTTGCAGTACCGGGACGGGCAGGGCATGCGTTACACCATTGGCCATTTCAAGGAGCCGTTCAGCATGGAACGGTTAACCAGTGTGCGTGATCTGACTTTTATGGAGCGGTCACTGGCCAGCACACTGGCGCCGCCGCGTGCTAAAGGTGCTGAAGTTCATTATCACGATGAGCGTGGCACAGCGGCAATAGGCGTGTTTACCGGTGGCTTTGAAGATAGTACGTTGAATACGCGTTATGGCGTATCGGCCAGAAAAACCTTTGCGCCACGCAGCAAAGATGGCGATATCCTGCATTTTGGGGGTTCTGTCGCCTATCGCAAAACCGACAGCAGTGATGAGGTGCGTTTCAGGCAGCGCATGGAAACCCGGAACTCGGATGTGCGGCTGGTAGATACTGGCAGTTTCCTGGCCGGTAACTTTACTTATTTTGGTGCTGAAGCGGCTTATGCCCGTGGACCGTTTGCGGTTCAGTCTGAATATATTCATGCCATGGTGCGCAATGCTCGTGCCACACGGGCCGACAGTGGCGAATCGGTGAACTTTAATGGCTGGCATATTGACCTGTCGTGGATTTTGACGGGTGAAGATCAGCCATATCATCTGGAAAAAGGCACTTTTGGTCGGATCAATCCCCGTAATGGTGTGGCTAATGGTCAAGGTGGCTTTGGCGCTGTCCGAGCGGCTGTACGTTGGAGCAGCCTGAATTTGAATGATGAGTTTGTTCGTGGCGGTTCACAGCAAAACCTCGGTGCCAGTGTGACCTGGTATGTTAACGATCACATTACCTTACTGGGCGAATATGTTCGGGTAATCAAACTCACTGGCACGCATAAAAACGCTTCGCCCTATGTCTATCAGGCGCGTTTGCAACTTTCTTTCTAGCTTCTCAGCAGAGCACGGCGGGACAACGTAGAATAAGTGCTGGATAAAGCTCTTTCGGAGGGCCCTGCATGACACATATTCTTCTTGAACCCGCGCAACAGGGCTTACTTGATGCAGCCATCGCACTCGGCGACTGGATGCAGGATCTGCCAAAACTGACAGAATCTGATATTGCAGCGATTCGTGCAGTGCAGCAAAAACTTCGTGGCTTGCCCGAATTATCGGACGGTACACTTGCCATGTATGGCTTTTCTATCGAATCCGGAGATGAACAATCGGGTCTGGTGCGTGGCTGGGATGTCTCGCTTGAATACATGGCTAATGATCCCGAGCAACAAGGTGGACTGGAATTATTCAGTTCGTGGTTGCCGATACCGGAATCATCTGAAGCAGCAATACTGGCAGAGAAAAAGGCTAAAGAACTCTACTTTCACTGGCCGGTAGGCGATGTCTGTTGCCGAACAGATACTGAGAAGTCTGAAGCCTGGATTCAGCAATTACAGCATCCAGAAGCGCTGTTAAACAGCGGTGATCGTTTACGAATCGAGATTGTTTTTCAGAATTATTATTCAGCGGTTGATTTTGCCCCGGCATGAGAACAGCCCGTTTGCGTGGCTGTTCTCAATTGGCAATATGGCCGGATTAGGTGGATTATCGGTTGTTGAGTTTGCCGAGCGTGCTGCTCAGTTTTGCCTGTAATTTCTTGCTGGCGCCGGCAATGGCTTCGTGAATGGTATTGGCATTATGGCTGACGGCCACTGGTTGCAAGCCTTCCAGCCGCGCTTCCATCAGGCAGCGTTTATCATCATCACTTTTCTTGGCACCGTTTTCGTCGCTCAGGTGAACCTCTACACGGGTCACATGTGATGCGAAGTGGCGCAGACCCTCTTTGACAGTGGTTTCAACGTGGTGTGCCAGTGCGTCATGGCCTTCGATATGACTGTCAGTGTTGGTTTGGATTTGCATGAATTCTCCTCGTGTCGTTGTTGTCGTTATGACGGTTTTTACCCTCGATATTATCTATGAGGGTGCAAATGCTGCGTTTCAAGTTAAGTCCACAAAATAGCCTGTTTTCAATTCATAACCACCCGGTTCTTACCCGCGTCTTTTGCCTGGTACAGTGCTTTATCAGCACGCATCAAGGCTTGTTCCAGAGGCTTGTCTTCGTCGGGTTGCAGCTCACTGATGCCCAAACTGATGGTGTGAGGTATTTGAATGTCATTGAGAGTGTGTGGCGTTCGGGCAAAGCGTTGTCTTAGTCTTTCGGCCAAGGCCACAACATATTTTGGTTCAGGTGACTCTGCCAGTAACAGAAATTCCTCACCGCCGTAACGCACCAAAATATCTTGAGGTCGGCTGAGTTGGGTCATCATATCGGCAAGTTGTTGCAACACCTGATCGCCAGCCCGATGTCCGTGGATATCATTGACCTCCTTGAAGTTGTCGATATCAATCAAAATAACCCAGAGTCTTTGACGTGAATCATCGGAGTTTGACCAACGCTTGAACCAGCGTTCCAGCAAGCGGCGATTGCCAATGCCGGTGAGTGCATCATGTTGTGACTCTCGTTCTGCCTGTTCGTAGCGATACTGCAAAATCCTGACTTTTTCCGACAGTGCCAGCAGCAATGTAAATGACTCCAACAGGCTGGCCATTTGCGTCAGTAACAGCGGGTTCATGCCCCAGTTAAATACACTGGTACTGGCCGACAGCAAACTCAGCAACAGACCTGCCACAAATACGCTCCAGGCCAGCACATACCAACGAGCATAAATTAAACCTCGGCGATAAAAATACCAGCCAATATGGGTAAGGCTGCTGTCGCGGCGATGGAGGCAAAGGCTAAATACAGGACAGCAGGGTAGTGGCCAGCCAATCTGGCGCCAATGCCTATCAGCATGATCAACTGAAACGCAGTCAGATAGCGCCACAGCCTGGGTGTCTCTTTGCGAATATCAAAGAAATGTTTGCTGAACTCGATAGCAAACAGGACAAACAGCATGAAGATGATATGAAAGCTGTTGTTGTGCACTGCGGGGAGTTAGGCCAGAAATGCTGAAAAGCAAAGCCGTTGAGACTGAACCACAGCATTGTATTACTGACCAGATACAAGCCATAGACAAGAAATAACGGGGTTTTGAGTGACAGCCAAAGTAACAGGCTAAGCACAATCAGGGCGATACTGGCGCCGTAATACAAGCCAAAGGCAAATTGTTCATCTATTCGCTGCTCTTCAAACTGCTGTTTTGAGGACAACAGGAAGCGCAAGGTATTGGAATCGGCTACCCACATTCCGGTTCGGATGTAGACGATTGTCTGGTCATGAGGCTCTGTGGTGAAACTAAAGGCAGGTTTTCTGTAGGCGATGGGTCGCTCTGAAAAGGGTTTGTGATCATCCAGAATGATGGTCTGA
>NZ_APHR01000040.1 GCF_000349205.1 Methylophaga lonarensis MPL
GGGCAGTTGTCCTGCACGTGGGTTAGCATCTTCAAGCTTTTTACCAATGGTGATCAGCACGATGATGTGATCATGTGGTAGATCAATCAATTTGGCGACCTGATCAAAGTCGAAACCATCCATCGGGCAGCTGTCATATCCCATCTCTTTCGCCATCAACATAATCGTTGTTGCGGCAATGCTGGCTGAACGCACGCACTCATCACGCTGTGCTTGATGATGGTTGGTATAGTAATTTTCAATGGCTGGCAGCATGAAGTCCTGAACACGCTGCGGCGCGTTACGCCAGTACCGTGCAGGATCTTTTTCCCAGGCATTCAGGTCTGCACACAGAACCAATACAAGTGATGCATCACGCACCTGAGTCTGTCCCCAGCTGGCTTCAAAAACGGCTTGGCGTTTCTCAGGGCTGTCGATGCTGATAAAGCGCCAATGTTGCAGATTAAAAGCTGTTGGCGAGAGGATGGCATGCTCCATCAATTCTCGGACTTCAGCTTCGGTCATTTTGTGTGATGGGTCGTAATGTTTGACTGAACGACGTGTTTGAATGGCTTCTTTGGTATTCATGAACTCTCAGTTGACTTGATTTCAGGGTTGCAGTTCAACACGAAGGTACAGCCATTGCTGCTGTTCGAGTTGACTGCGATAACGCTTATGTCCATTTTGGTTTTGCTGAGTTTGCTCAGCAACGTGACCAATGGCTATCCATTCACCCAGAGGGCCACTGACAGAAGTCAGCATGGCGCTTCTATCAATCACGCCGCTCCGAGTCTGTAAATCGGCAAATGCCGGGTGAATGTCAATTTGTACCTGCCCATTGCCAAGGACGTTGGCAACCGCTTGAAAACCTTTGTCGAGCGCAATGAATTCAGTAGTTTGTCCAATACCGATCACGCCGCTGCCGTGTAGATAAATCGTTTCTTGTTCCAAGGGAACATCTTGACCAATCATCAAGCTGACTGGCTGACCGGAGAGCGTGCGTACCTGATAGCGTTCATCAGTATCGCGGGCTTGTTGCGTTGACCAGCGGTTGGAACGAATACGTGCATTCAGTTGTTCATCATATTCAATACGCGCTTGATCAGTGCCACCGGCAAGTTCGCCAAGTTGCTGATGAGTGCGAAGCAGGGTAATACGGAGATTTTGAAGCGGAGTATCAAGTTGCTGAACCAGCTCCCGCATATCCAGCAGTGTGACTTGATCAGCACGCAAAATCAGCAAGTTGCCATGCGCTTCGACACTGGCGTGATCTGGCAACACAGCGGCTATTTTTCCTGCCACCTCTGATGCCGGGCGATGTTTGAGTTCGATGGTGTCAATGCGAACATCTGCCTGAGCCAGTGGACTCAGCAGTAAAAGGCAAATCATCAGAAATCGCATCATATGTGCAAGCGCCTGCTATGCATGTCCGGGCTGCCATGATTGAACAACTGCTCGAACCGTTGACTGAGTAGTCTGCCATGCGTTGGTTCGTTCATTGAAGCGCGTCCCGCATAGCGACCATGGCTATGACAATGCAACCATGCCTTGTTATCCACCAACATGAAAAAATCTTGCTGATCCTGATGTTGCTCATCTGTTTGGCGTAAGTCGCAGCGGCTACTCATTTTTTCAAACAATGGCAGTAGCCGGTGGCTTTGAGCAATGTTCTGACGTGTGTCGTGAACGACCATCTTCAACTGGCATTTGGCGCTGCTGCGCAGGAAATCCTTGACCACCATTGCCATGGCGACCGAATCGAACAGCACCGGGTCGATATTGCTGCCAAAAAAACAGATTTCTCGTTTTGCCAACTGAGCGAGTTCCAGAGCCAGTTCGGCAGCATCCTGTTTGCTATCAAACTGGATGATTTCAGAATCCTGATGGCCACTCTCGCTCATACTAGCTGTTTTCTACCTGTTGTATTGCGTTACCGATGTATGTTGCAGGTGTCATGGCCTTGAGCGACTGTTTGGCTTCTTCTGGTAATTCCAGTCCGTCAATAAAGTCTTGCATGATCTGTTTGTTCACACGTTGACCGCGAGTCAGTTCCTTGAGCTTTTCGTATGGGTTTTCGATGCCGTAACGACGCATAACCGTTTGAATCGGTTCCGCCAGCAGTTCCCAGTTGGCATCCAGATCATCAAGCATGGCCTGTGGGTTGGCCTCCAGTTTGCCGATACCTTTCAAGGCAGAGCTGTAAGCGAGCAGCGAGTGAGCAAAACCGACGCCTAGGTTGCGCAGTACCGTTGAGTCAGTCAGATCGCGCTGCCAGCGTGAAATCGGGAGTTTCATAGCCAGATGATCAAACACGGCATTTGCAATGCCCAGATTGCCTTCGGCATTTTCAAAGTCAATCGGATTAACCTTGTGCGGCATTGTCGATGAGCCGATTTCACCCTTGACAGTTTTTTGTTTGAAATAGCCGATAGAGATATAGCTCCAGACATCACGGCAGAAGTCGATAAGCACTGTGTTGAAGCGAATCATCGCTTGGAACAGTTCAGCCATATAGTCATGCGGTTCAATCTGTGTGGTGAATTTGTTCCAGCGCAGCCCAAGTTCTGTGACAAAGGCATGTGCCATCATTTGCCAGTCAACATCAGGGTAGGCGGAGAGATGGGCATTGTAGTTGCCAACCGCACCATTCATTTTGCCGTACAGCAGGACTGCGGCGATGTGCGTGCGTTGTAATTCCAGACGTTGAACCACATTGGCGATTTCTTTACCAAGTGTAGTAGGAGACGCTGGTTGTCCATGTGTGCGAGACATCATTGGAGTGGCCGCATGTTGATGAGCCATATTGCGCAGGGTTGCAATGATTGTGTCGATTTCCGGCAGGATGACCTGTTCGCGTGCGTTCTTCAACATGATGCCGTAGGCGGTGTTGTTGATATCTTCCGAGGTGCAGGCAAAGTGGACAAACTCACTGACTTTGTTCAGCTCAGCATTGGCTTTGAATTTGTCTTTGATGAAATACTCAACTGCCTTAACATCATGGTTAGTGGTTCGTTCGATGTCTTTGATCGCCTGGGCGTCTTCCACAGAGAACTCGTTGACCATCTTGTCGAGAAATTTTTCGGCTTCTGCACTGAGTTTGGGGACTTCACTGATAGCAGCGTTATTGCCGAGCAGATGCAGCCAGCGAAGCTCTACTTCAACTCTGGCTCGCAGCAGGCCATACTCACTGAAATGCTCGCGCAGGGCTTTGGTTTTATCGGCATACCGGCCATCCACAGGTGAAATAGCGGTCAGTGCAGTCAGCTCCATGAAATCTCCATCGAATATCGGATTGTAAATTGCAGGAATTATAGCAGAAAGCACTATATTGATTCGGCGAGATTGTTGGTTTTGCGCTAAAATATAGCGGTATCTTGAACTAACCCCCGGGAGCCAAATTCGTGCTTAAAGACTATCAAAAACACGTTGACGAAAGAGCGCAACAAGGATTACCACCTCTACCTCTGGATGCAAAACAGGTGTCGGAGATCGTTGCTTCGCTGAAAACGGCAAATGCCGAGGATAATGCTCAGCTTCTGGATTTGCTTATTCATCGTGTTCCACCCGGTGTTGATGAGGCTGCTTATGTCAAAGCAGCCTTCCTTGCCGATGTCGCTAAAGGCCAGGCGAATTGCCAGTTGATCGATCCGGTTTACGCCACCGAGTTGTTGGGCACTATGATGGGCGGCTACAACATCCAGCCCTTGATTGAGTCACTTGATAACGCTGTCACGGCTGACGCTGCAGCAACGGCATTGTCACGCACGCTGATGGTTTACGATGCTTATCACGATGTGGTTGAGAAAGCCGCCACTAATCCACACGCAAAACGCGTCCTGCAGTCATGGGCTGAAGCTGAATGGTTCCTCGATAAAGCAGCATTGCCTGAAAAACTGACTGTCACGGTTCTAAAAGTTCCGGGTGAAACCAACACAGATGATCTGTCTCCAGCAACAGAAGCCTGGAGCCGTCCGGATATTCCGCTGCATGCCAAAGCCATGTTGCAGTCGAAAATGCCGGAGGCATTGGAGCTTATCAACACACTCAAAGAAAAAGGTCACCCGCTGGCCTATGTCGGTGATGTGGTTGGCACGGGTTCATCACGTAAATCAGCTATCAACTCAGTGTTATGGCACCTCGGTCATGACATTCCCTATGTGCCTAACAAGCGTCAAGGTGGAGTCATCCTTGGCAACAATATCGCACCGATCTTTTTCAACACAGCCGAAGACTCGGGTGCTTTGCCGATTGAATGTGACGTCCAGCACATGGAGAGTGGTGATGTCATCACTATCCTGCCGTATGAAGGCAAAATTCTGAATGAAGCGGGTGAGGTGATTTCAGAATTTAGCCTTAAGCCAACCACACTGCCAGACGAAGTACGTGCTGGAGGACGAATTCCGCTGATCATTGGCCGTGGCTTGACAGACAAGGCGCGTGAATCACTGGGCATGCCTGCATCAAGCGTATTCAAACGACCGGTTGAACCTGTGCATAGTGACAAAGGCTTTACGCTGGCTCAGAAAATGGTCGGTCGTGCCTGTGGTGTTCAGGGCGTCCGTCCTGGCAGTTACTGTGAACCCAAAGTCACCACGGTCGGTTCACAAGATACAACCGGTGCAATGACCCGTGATGAACTCAAAGAGCTGGCTTGCCTGGGCTTTTCGGCCGATTTGGTGATGCAGTCGTTCTGCCACACTGCGGCCTACCCGAAGCCGGTCGACATCAAGTTGCAGCACGAATTGCCAGAGTTCATCAGCACACGTGGCGGTGTTTCACTGCGACCGGGTGATGGTGTTATTCACTCCTGGCTGAACCGGATGATCCTGCCTGATACCGTAGGTACCGGCGGCGATTCTCACACCCGTTTCCCGATTGGTATCAGTTTCCCTGCGGGCTCGGGTCTGGTGGCTTTTGGTGCGGCGTTAGGTGTGATGCCACTGGATATGCCTGAATCAGTGCTGGTCCGTTTTAAAGGCGAAATGCAGCCCGGCATCACCTTGCGTGATCTGGTGAATGCCATTCCTTATGTCGCCATTCAGCAAGGTTTGCTGACCGTTGAGAAGAAAGGTAAGAAAAATATCTTTAACGGCCGGGTGCTGGAAATTGAAGGTCTGCCCGATTTGAAAGTGGAGCAGGCATTTGAACTTTCTGATGCTTCGGCTGAGCGCAGTGCCAACGGTTGTACAGTTCGCCTCAGCAAAGAGCCGATCATTGAATTCCTCAACTCCAATATTTCCCTGATGGAATGGATGATTGCCGAGGGTTATCAAGATGCACGGACACTACAGCGACGTATTGATGCAATGAAAGCCTGGCTCGAAGATCCGCAATTGCTTGAACCGGATGCTGACGCCGAGTACGCCGCAGTGATCGAGATCGATCTGAATGAAATCAAAGAACCACTGCTGGCATGTCCAAATGATCCTGACGATATCAAACCTCTGTCAGCGGTTGCCGGAGCTCATATTGACGAAGTGTTTATCGGCTCGTGCATGACCAATATTGGACATTACCGTGCGGCGGGTAAAGTGCTGGAAAATATGGGCAATCTGCCAACCAAACTGTGGATTGCACCTCCGACCCGCATGGACCAACACCAATTGACCGAAGAGGGCATTTACAGCACCTTTGGTCGTGTTGGAGCACGTACCGAAACACCGGGTTGTTCCCTGTGTATGGGTAATCAGGCACGAGTTGCTGACAATGCTACGGTGGTGTCCACCTCGACACGAAACTTCCCGAACCGTTTGGGTAATGGTGCCGATGTCTATTTATCATCAGCCGAACTGGCGGCCGTTGTTGCCAGCATGGGACGTATTCCGACAGTTGCTGAATACATGGAAAAGGTCGCGGGCATTGAACCGATGGCGGGAGAAATCTATCGCTACCTCAACTTCAATGAGATGGATGAATACCGGCAAAAAGCCAGTTAATCCTCCTGGAAAAGCAAAAGGCCGCGCTGATTTTCACCGCGGCCTTTTTTGTGCCTCAGATTCAGGATACTTACTACACAACCTGGCATCCTAAACATGACATTTGTTTAATTGGGAGCATAACCCTGCTGTCCTCGCGAGCCTAAATCCCTGACATCCCGAGCATAACCTTCCTGTCATCCCGAGCTTGTCGAGGGATCTCAAAACACGTGTTCAGCGAGTGATGCTTCTTGTTGGCGGTGGTTTCGAGATGCCTCTACTGCGGTCGGCATGACATACTGTTGCCCCGTCATTCCCGCGCCCGACCTTCGTCATTCCCGCGCATGCGGGAATCTCAGAGGCCGTGCGGAGATTCCGGACAAACGCTGAGCGTTTTCCGGAATGACGACTTATTGTCACTCCCGCGCCCAGCTTTCGTCATTCCCGCGCCCGACCTTCGTCATTCCCGCGCATGCGGGAATCTCAGAGGCCGTGCGGAGACTCCGGACAAACGCTGCACGTTTTCCGGAATAACGAGGTTATGTGGCTGTGCGTTTTCCGGAATGACGATCAACGTCCGTCATTCCCTCACCCAAGTCCCATCATTCCCACGTCCCAGACCCGTCATTCCCGCGCATGCGGGAATCTGTCAGAGGCCGTGCGGAGATTCCGGACAAACGCTGAGCGTTTTCCGGAATGACGACTTATTGTCACTCCCGCGCCCGACCTTCGTCATTCCCGCGCATGCGGGAATCTCAGAGGCCGTGCGGAGACTCCGGACAAACGCTGCACGTTTTCCGGAATAACGAGGTTATGTGGCTGTGCGTTTTCCGGAATGACGATCAACTTCCGTCATTCCCGCGCATGCGGGAATCTCAGAGGCTGTGCGGAGATTCCGGACAAAGGCTGCACGTTTTCCGGAATGACGGGGTTATGTGGCTTTGCGTTTTCCGGAATGACGACTTATTGTGATTGCCGCTTAACGATGCTCCAGCATAAGCTGTGCGGTATTGAGCATCTTGCTGCCGCCAAAAATAAAATGCCAGCGCCGGCCGCCTTTTTGATACCAGAGCAGGGCAGCGCGGATACCACTTAACAGCAGCGCGCGAACCTTATCCGCATTTTCGGTCTGCTGAAGAAAACCATCCTTGCCTTGTACCAGTATTCGTGGCGTTAATTGGCTGATAGAACGTTGATAGATGTCAGCAAATCTGGAAATTACCTGTGGATGAGAAACGGCACCGAAATAGCTGATTTGTTGTGGCACCTGATCTATCTCACGACCGATCATTTGCAACATTTCTGGATGCTTGGCCAGTTTACGTTCAAGGTGCAGTAAGCCAATCATGTAACGAAGCAGCATCATGTCCTGCTGCTGTTTGTCTTTACCAAGATGCCGTATCAGTTGCTTGAAGCCGGTCTGGAGTTTATCGAGTCCGCCGTAGAGATCTGCTGTCGTTTGAGCATTCTCATTAACAAGGCTACTCAGCAGGGTTTCCAACTCATCATTATTAACATTTCCTGTTTCAGCCACCTGCTGAACCAGCGTCACCGCTTGTGCCATGGCCGCAAGCGCAATAATCCGATCTTCAAACTGACTCATGGATGCATCCCCGGTGCGTCGGTTTCTGTAATGATGCCGCCGCCCAGACAGACATCATCCTGATAAAACACCACGGATTGCCCTGGTGTCACAGCTCTTTGTCGTTCATCAAAAGTCACGCGAATACGGCCATCCTCATCACGGTCGATCACACAAGACTGATCTGGCTGGCGATATCGGGTTTTAGCTGCGGCGCGACAGGGTAATTCGGGGGCTGCTCCGGCTACCCACGAAAGTTGCTCAGCCCACAGCATGTGACTGTAGAGCCAGTCATGTTCACCCTGAACGACATACAAAATACGGTTTTCCATATCTTTACCAGCGACAAACCAGGGTTCGCCGGTACTGTCTTTACGGCCACCAATGCCCAAGCCCTGGCGTTGTCCCAGCGTGTAGTACATCAAACCTGAGTGTTCGCCGATAACTTTACCTTCGGGAGTACACATTTCTCCTGGTTGCGCAGGAATGTAGCGACCTAGAAACTCACGGAAACGACGCTCGCCAATAAAGCAGATGCCGGTGCTGTCCTTTTTGTCAGCCGTGACAAAACCGGCCTGTTCGGCAATGGTTCTGACTTCAGTCTTGGGCAATTCACCGAGCGGAAATAAGGTGCGAGACAGTTGTGCCTGGCCCAGCGTGTAGAGAAAGTAGCTTTGGTCTTTTTTATTATCAAGGCCTTTGAGCAACTGGAACTGGCCATTGACTTCACGCACTCGGGCGTAATGACCGGTGGCGATTAAATAGCCGCCTAACTCCATGGCGTGATCCAGAAACGCTTTGAATTTGATTTCGCGGTTACAGAGAATGTCAGGATTTGGTGTGCGACCGGCTTTGTATTCATCCAGAAAGTGCTTGAATACAAAGTCCCAATACTCCATGGCAAAGTTGGCTTCGTGAAACGGAATGCCAACTTTTGCGGCTACCGATTGGGCATCTTTGCGATCATCCTCGATGGTGCACTCGCTCTCATCGGCAAAGTCGTACCCAGTTTTTCATAAACAGGCCTTCGACTTCATAGCCTTGCTGCTTGAGCAGCAAACTGGCCACAGAGGAATCCACACCGCCGGACAAGCCGACCACTACTTTAGGTTTTGGCGACATCTTCAGTTATGTAATAAATCAAGAGAATAGTGCTGGCCAGCCAGATAATCATCGATACACTGATTAACCAGCGGGCTGCGATGTTGGTCACTACGCTGCCGAATTTCTTCGGCACTGAGCCAGACAGCTTGATGAATATCTTCATCCAAAGACCTATCCAGCTGCTGTATCGGTTTGCCTTTAAAACAAAACCGTAAATAGGTATCGCCCGAAGCTGGGTGGCGCCAGCGATAAATGCCGGTTAAAGCTTCAATTTCTACCTGCCAGGCGGTTTCTTCCAATGTTTCACGGATAGCCGCTTCAATCAGGCTTTCGTTGTCTTCGAGGTGACCGGCGGGCTGGTTGAGCGTCATTTCGCCCCTGATCAACTCTTCGACCATCAGAAACTTCTGGTTTTTTTCGATAACCACCGCGACGGTGCTTCTGGGAGTCCAAATCATCCGACCATTTTAACACGTCATCTTCAGCAACTGCGCGCCATTGTCCCGGAGCAAGTTCATCAATTGTCCACGGACCTATGGCATAGCGAATTAATCTCAGGGTTGGAAAGCCTACCGCCGCTGTCATGCGTCTGACCTGACGATTTTTGCCTTCGCTGATTTTGAGTTCCAGCCACTGAGTCGGAATGGCTTGTCTGAACCTGACCGGGGGAGTACGTGGCCACAGGTTGGCCGGCTCGTCTATCAAGCGAGCCTGTGCCGGTCGGGTTTTACCATCCTTGAGTTCAATGCCTTTGCGCAGTTTTTCCAGCGCTGCTTCGTCTGGGATGTTTTCTACCTGTACCCAATAGGTTTTTGTTAATTTGTGCCGAGGATCGCTGATATGATGTTGTAGCTGACCATCGTCGGTCAGCAACACCAGTCCTTCACTGTCCCTATCGAGCCGACCTGCCGGGTAAACACCTACCAGATCAACATAGTCCTTGAGTGTGCTGCGACCCTGTTCATCGGTGAATTGCGTCAGCACATCAAAGGGTTTATTCAGCAGAAGCAATCGCGGCATGGTTATCTCAGTGGCACAGTTAATGTAAAATGCTCGTTTTTATCACAGGAGCCTCAGATGGCGTATCAGCATATCAAAGTCCCTAATCAAGGGGCGGCAATCGGTGTGAATGCCGATTATTCACTGAATGTCCCCGCACAACCAATCGTGCCCTTTATCGAAGGTGATGGCATCGGGGTGGATATCACACCTGCGATGATTTCAGTGATTGATGCTGCAGTTGCCAAGGCTTACAACAACGAACGCAAAATCGCCTGGATGGAAGTTTATGCCGGTGAAAAGGCAACGCAGCTTTATGGTGCGGACACTTATCTGCCAGAAGAAACCATCGATGCGCTGCGCGAGTTTTCTGTTTCAATCAAAGGTCCATTGATGACGCCAGTCGGTGGCGGCATTCGCTCGTTGAATGTTGCACTGCGTCAGACCCTGGATTTGTATGTTTGTCAGCGCCCGGTTCGTTACTATCCAGGTACTCCGAGCCCGGTGAAACGTCCTGAAGATATCGACATGGTGATTTTCCGTGAAAACTCCGAAGACATCTATGCAGGTATCGAGTGGTCAGCTGACAGCGCTGAAGCCAAAAAAGTCATCAGCTTTCTGCAAAACGAAATGGGCGTCAGCAAAATCCGTTTTCCTGAGAGCTCAGGCATCGGTATCAAACCAGTTTCCAAAGAAGGTACTGAGCGTCTGGTGCGTAAAGCTATTCAATACGCCATTGACAATGACCGTGACTCAGTGACGCTGGTGCACAAAGGCAACATCATGAAGTTCACCGAGGGCGCTTTCAAACAGTGGGGCTATGATCTGGCTGAAGCTGAATTCGGTGCCCAGCCGCTGGATGGTGGCCCATGGAAAGCGTTCAACAATCCAAATACCGGCAAACAAATCATTATCAAAGACTCGATTGCTGATGCTTTCCTGCAAGAAATTCTTTTGCATCCAACACATTACGATGTGGTGGCGACATTAAATCTGAACGGTGACTACATTTCCGACGCACTGGCTGCGCAGGTCGGTGGTATCGGTATTTCACCCGGCGCTAACCTGTCAGATGCTGTTGCGATGTTCGAAGCCACTCACGGTACTGCGCCGGCGTTGGCTGGAAAAAACATGGCAAATCCGTCATCATTGATCCTCTCTGCTGAAATGCTGTTACGGCATCTTGGCTGGTTCGAAGCGGCCGATTTGGTCGTTGCAGGCGTCTCCGGCGCGATTTCAGCGTCAAAAGTGACCTGCGATCTGGCTGATGCAGTTGGCGTCGATGCCTGAGTTGTAGTGATTATGCTGCAGCTGTTATCCAAAACATGTAAGGAGCTTTAATGAAAGTTGCAGACAATACAGTAGTCGTCATTGACTACACACTCACCAACAATGAAGGCACTGTAATCGACAGCAGCGAAGGCGCGGGTCCTCTGGCTTACCTGCACGGTGCCGGCAATATTATTCCCGGCCTGGAAGACGCGCTGATCGGTAAAGCGGCCGGTGATAAGGTCACTGCTAAAATTGCGCCTGAAAATGCCTATGGCGAACGCCACGAAGCACTGAAGCAGGAAGTGCCTGCAGAACTGTTCAGCGGCGTTGAAAAAGTCGAAGTTGGCATGCAGTTCCAGTCAGAAACTGATCAAGGTCCAGTATTGGTGACCGTGGTTGAAGTGTCTGAAACAACAATCACCGTTGATGGCAACCATCCTCTGGCAGGTGTTGAATTGAATTTCGATGTTGATATTCGTGAAGTACGTGAAGCCACAGCAGAAGAACTCGAACACGGACATGTTCACGGTGAAGGCGGTGTACACCATTAATGGCTCAACAGTCACATTCGCACGAGACGGGCGCATCGCCCGTCTTTTCGTTTGAGGCGGCGAAATTGATACAGCAACTCAACGCCCAGTTTGCTATCGATGGCAAATTACGTTTTGTCGAAGGCCCTGAAGCCTGCATCATGATCGAAGCCACCACTCGTCACGCCAAAGCCGCAATCAGTACCTACGGTGCCCAGATACTGGGTTATCAACCTCATGATGCCGAACAGGACATGTTGTTTCTCAGTCCGCAGTCACAATATGGCAACGGCAAAGCGATTCGAGGTGGTGTACCGCTGTGCTGGCCATGGTTTGGTGATGATCCAACCGGAAGAGGCCGTCCTGCGCATGGTTTTGCTCGCAATCGGGTGTGGCAAGTCAACGCTGTGAAGCTGGATGATGAGGATCAGATCACCATCTCGATGTCATTGCCAAACAGCGAGGATTTCCAGCAGTACTGGCACTCGGCTTTCAAACTGAGCATTGAGATCCAAATTGGCAAAACGCTGAAAATTTCCTTGACCACTGAAAACTGTGATCAAGAAACCTTCGTGATTTCTCAGGCTTTGCATACCTATTTCCAGGTTGGCGACATTGAGCAAGTTTGGCTGCGAGGGCTGGATAATTATCATTATCTTGATAAGACCGACAGCTTTCATGAAAAACTACAGCATGATCATGTCTGGTTTAAAAATGAAACGGATCGGGTTTATCTGCATTCTCCAGAACAACTGTTCATTGAAGATGCCGCGCTGAATCGGCGCATTGTCGTTGAAAGTCATGGCTCGGAAACCACCGTTGTCTGGAATCCCTGGCACAAAGCCAGTCAGCTTGCTGATATGGCCGACGATGCCTATAAAACCTTTGTCTGTGTCGAAACCGCCAATGCGGCAGGCGATAGCATTCGCCTTGCACCGGGCCAAAGCCACACATTGATGGCTGAATACTGGTTGATGTCGCGCGATTGATTTCAGGCACACCAGCTACCTTTTGCATCAAATGGTTCAACCGCTCAGCACTTAACATCACACCGGCAGTCACGTAGGCTTACAAGGTAACTCAGGCGATCCACTTAACAGGAGCGACCATGATCAAGTTATCAAAACCTATCAGTCATCTGATGTTTGCATTGATCTCGCTGATGTCGGTGACGGCTTTCGGCGGTGCATTGAGTCAGCAGATCAGTGGCTTTGAGACGATTGAAGATTTTCAGCCCATCCTCAGCGATATGGCAGACAAACGACTGGTATTGCTAGGTGAGTCGACGCACGGCACCGCCGAGTTTTACGAAAAGCGGGCGGCAATTACCCAGTCACTTATTGAAGATCACGGCTTTGACTTTGTCGCGGTAGAAGGTGACTGGGCATCCATCGTTCAGCTCAATCTTTATGTCAAACATGATGCCGATGGCCCGCAAACACTCGAAGCGGCAATGAATCATTTACAGCGTTGGCCCCAATGGATGTGGCGTAATGCCGAGACACAGGCATTAATTCGCTGGTTACGTGACTACAATCGTGATTTACCTGCTGCCGAAAGAGTTGGTATTTATGGCATTGATGTGTATGCCGATGAGCTGGCGGCGCAGGATGTTGTGGCTTATTTTGAGGCATTTTCACCGCGCGAAGCGGTTGAAGTCGCCGCCTTGTACCAGTGCAAGTATCAACACGATTCTATCAATGACTATCTCGAGTCTGTCTGGCAAAGTCGCCAGCATTGTGGCGATGAAATTGATCAGGTGCTGAACATGATTCAGCAGCGAGAGGGCTTTGATCCAGACAACTGGCAAGATTTTCGTGCTGAACAAGCGGCGCTGGTCGTCAAACATGCCGAATGGCATTATCGCGGTGAACTTGAGGGAGGCGCTTTATCCTGGAATCGCCGTGCCAATCACTTTTATGTCACGACACAGCGCTTAATGGACTTTTATGGCGAAAACAGTCGAGGCATTGTTTGGGCGCATAACACCCATATTGGCGATGCCCGAGCGACCGAAATGGCGCGACATGGTCTTATCAATATCGGTCAACTGGCTCGCGAACAGCTTGGTAAAGATGCCAGTTATGCGCTGGGAATGGGCACCTATCAGGGTGAAGTGCTGGCAGCTCTGAGCTGGGAAGCTGAGATGCAGGTAATGAATATTCCAATGCCTCGCACAGATAGCTGGGAAGCCATGCTGAATAATTTCGAGCTGCCGCAACTATGGGTGCGCTTTGATGAAAAGCTGGCTGCCAATCTGCAAAATCCAATGCCTCATCGCGGTATTGGTGTCACCTATGATCCGAGTGATGAATCAAGAAACTACGATATGACGGTGCTGCCAGCTCGTTATGATGGCTTTGTATTTTTTCGGGATACGCGACCGCTGACCTTTCTGGAATGATTTAATCAGCGGAATAATTACGCGCTTTTTCCTGACCACGGCTCAAGTTAACTTTCAGACAAACCGCAAAGGCCAGTGCAAAAAACACCGCGCACAGCAAAATGGCGTTTTGCAAACCGACTAATGCCTGCATCAAACCAACGCCGACCAGCCCAATAATGGCGGCCAGTTTGTGTGACAGCCCCCAAAAGCCAAAAAACTCAGCAGCGCGGGGCAGTGGTGTCAGCTTGCCAACAATGGCACGACTGGCCGATTGCGTGGCACCCAGACATAAGCCCGCCGCCACAGCCACCACCAGAAATATATCCTGACGTTCAGCCTCATAGCCCAATGCATTGATCCACAATGTAATATTCGGTGTCTGCCAGATCAGTAATACCGCAGCAATCCAGAACAGCAGGGTAAATTGATAGGTAAATTGACTGCCCTGACGATCCTCTGCCCAGCCAAAGAATACCGCGCCCAGCGTCGCCGTGACCTGCACCGTGATAAAGGTCAGCACCCGCATTTTTTCATCCCACTGCACCACCTGCGCGCCGTAGATAAAGGTAAAGGCGATAATGATGTAAATGCCCGACATGGCCAGCAAAGCCGATACCAGAAAGGTGCTTAAATCCTGATAACCTCGCAGATGCTTCAGGCTGCCTTCCAGTCGTTGTCGGCCTTGTTGCCAAATGCTGCTGTTACGGTGATGGCTGGCAGTGCCACGCTCTTTCAGCCAGATAAACGTCGGAATGGCAGCCAGCAAAAAGAAGCCGGCAGCAAACGGCCCAACCCAGCGGACATTGTCAAAGTTTTCCTGACTGACTTCACCGAGAAACAGCAAGGCCAGACCGGTAGCGACCAAACCACCAACATAGCCCAAAGCCCAACCAAAACCGGATATTTTGCCGAGATCTTCCGGTGGCCCCAAGTCAGGCAAAAAGCTGGCAATAAATGATTCGCCGATTGAATAAGCATAGTTGGAGACCACAATCAGCAACATGCCCAGCAAAATGTAGCCGGGTGCAACAAAATACAGCAGCGCTGTGGCCACCACCGTCACCAAATAACTGGCAAACAAAAACAGTTTGCGCCGCGCCGTCAAATCCATCACCGCGCCAAAAAACGGTGCGGTCAATACCACCAGCAGATAACCGGCTGCCAGCGACAAACTCCACAATAAATTACCCAGCCGATAGCCAGTCTCGGCATCACCGACAATCACTCGGGTAAACAAATCACCAAATACCACGGTGATAATCAGCAAGGTATAGGCCTGATTGGCAAAGTCGAACATTGCCCAGCCAAAGATTTCCTTCTTGTCAGCGCGTGCCTGGCTCATGGTTATCTTGGATATCAGAAAAATGCCGACTATAGCATCAAAGTACGTTAACTTGGGCGGAGCCGGGCAGCCCAGCGTCTACCTGTCCGACGATAACCTTGTCTCATCAGCCAATTGCATTTAAGGTTGCTGAAAAACCAAGGGAATGCAGGGACGACTAAGCGTCAATCAATTCAGTCTGAGCCTTTGATTTTTCATTTCGACAACAACCAAGGACTGTTCAATGAAATTCATCAAACATGTCACGGCGCTTCTGGTGGAGATCAAGTTGGCTGACCCCTTGATTCTAAGTTGGCTGACCCCTTGATTCTAACCCCAAAATATAGTGATGGATTAGAGGAGGTAAAATGGATAAGGGTAATCATTATAAAAAGTGTGATTTACAAATTCATTCGCCCAGAGATAGAAATTGGAAAGGTAAGAATTGTGTTACGGAAGAAGAGCGTGAGGCATACTCAAAAGATTTCGTTAAAGAATGCCGAGCGGCTGGAGTAAATGCAGTAGCTATAACTGACCATCATGACATGGTCTTTTTTGAATATATCAAAGCCGCAGCAAAGGCAGAATTGGACGAAGATGGAAATCCAATTCCCAATCACCAACAGCTAGTGGTTTTCCCAGGAATAGAGCTGACATTCCATCAGCCGCCGATGCAGGGGCTATTAATACTCGATGCCGATTTTCCAGAAACTTTGTTTCCTACTGTTCTTGGTTCGCTTTCATTAGCGCAGGCCCCCAAGAGCGATTCGAAGACCACCCAAACAGTTGCAATCTCCAGTGATACGATAAACAGTATAAGCGACATATATAAAAAGCTAGATGGAACAGATGGTGTTAAAGGGCGATACATTTTTTTACCGCACGTAAAGGAAGGCGGCCACAAAACTTTGATGAGGGAAGGGTTTCACGAAGCCTATACCAAGATGCCTTGCGTTGGAGGCTATGTCGACGGAAAGTTCGAAGGTGGTGGCGCGGGCTACATCAAGATACTTAACGGAGAGGTTGAAGCTTGGGGGTTTAAATCTATTGCCGTTATACAAACAACTGACTATAGGGCGGATAAAACCCTTGCCGAGCTCGACACGGCTACATGGATAAAGTGGCGTGAGCCTACGGCAGAGGCCTTGCGCCAGGCATGTCTCGCGAAAGAGTCAAGGATAAGCCTAGTTGAGCCTGATCTACCAAACATTTTTATTGAAAAGATTAATGTCACTAACTCCTCTTTTCTATCAAAGTTTGACTTAGACTTAAATCCGCAACTTAATTCTATAATTGGAGGAAGAGGAACAGGAAAGTCCACGATATTAGAATACTTAAGATGGGCTTTATGTGACCAAACCGAAGATTTTGGAAAAGATGGAGTCCAATCCGATATATTAAAGCGACGAAACACACTAATAGACAAAACCCTCAAAGATGTGGATGGTGAAGTTAGGGTTTTCTTCCTGGTTAATGGGACTCGACACATAGTTAAAAGAAACCCAAAGTCTGAGGACGTACTACTGAAAGTTGGAGAAGGTGAGTTTGAGTCTGTCAGGCCAAGTCAGATTCAGGAACTATTACCCATTCAAGCCTATAGTCAGAAACAGCTAAGTAGCATTTCCGTTCGATCGGACGAGTTAAAGCGATTTATTGAACAGCCCATCTCAAAAGAAATCGAGGATATTGATTTAAAGGTTGGCGAGGCGTTGAATCAAGTCAAATCCGCTTACCAAAAGCTAGCAAAAAGCAAAGAGCTCTACACAGACCTGAAGAAGAATGAGATTGAGATTGGGTCCTTCAAATCCCAGATAGAGAAACTTCGAAGTGGATTGAAAGGTCTTTCGGACGAAGATAAGAAAATATTAGACAGGGCAAAGTTTTATGTGAACGAGAAGAATCATTTTGATGAAACTTCTCTTGAGTATTCTACGATTAAGGAAAGTATTCGACCCTTCAAAGAGCTTCTAGAAAAATACATCGGCAAGGAAAGCGATAGCTCTGTGGTATTTGAAAATGACGGGATTCTGAATAGTCATAACGAATCACGAAACAAATTCTATAAAGAGGCACTAGCAAAAGCTCAAGAGCTTGAGCAGCTGCATTCCGACGCAACTCTAAGGCATGAGGAGCTACATCAAAATTGGCTTACGGTAAGAAATTCATTTGAATTGGAGTATAAGAAAGCAAAGGATAAATCAACATCTAGCCAATCAATCTTGACAGCTATTAAAGAGTTAGAGCAAAAGATAGACAAGCTTGAATTAGTGATTAGACAGAAGCGATCTCTATTGTCAGAAGTGGATATGACAGACGAGGGATTTGATAATTTATACAATAATTACATGCATTTACAGATATTAAAAACCGATAAGCTTAAGGAGTCAACGAAGGTTTTTACACAGCTGTCGAATGGTCTAATTAAGGCAGATTTTACAAAAACAATTGATGTTGAAAAAATGTGCGAGGAAATTAACTCAGTCTTCTCTGCGTGTAGCTTAAACATCAATAAGTCTAAAACAGAGAAATTGGCTGAGTTTGTTTCCAGTTCGACCCCGCCATTAATAAAATGGAATGAAGCAATATATGAACTGAAAGCACTGAGCGAATTTAACTCGGCGCCTGAAGTTAAAGACGAGTTGCCTCATACTCCAGTTCTGGATAGTGTAGGTTTCAGCCCTGCAAATAGAAGAAAGATATCAGAAGCGTTAACCAGTGAGGGGCTTTTAAGACTTGTTGCTATTAAGCTTGATTTCCTTCCCAAGTTTTTCTATCAAACCCACAATGAAATGGGTGATGAAATACCATTTGAGGAGGCATCTGCAGGACAGCAGGCTACCGCATTGCTGAATGTACTTCTTAACCAAGATGGGTTTCCTTTAATTATTGATCAGCCAGAAGATGATATTGATAACAGAGCTATTGAAAAAATAATCAAAAACTTGTGGGGCTCAAAAAAGAATAGGCAAATTATTATAAGTAGTCACAATGCGAATCTTGTAGTAAATGGAGATTCGGAATTAGTCATATGTTGTGACTACAACGAAACGAGTGAGCAAACAAAGGGTTATATTAAATACGAAGGGTCGATAGACAAGCAAGAAATTCGAAACGAAATTACATCTATTATGGAAGGTGGGGAAAGAGCCTTCAAACTTAGAAAAGAAAAGTACGGATTCTGATGAGATATTAGGGCCAAAGAAGATGTTGATGTTTAGACCAATAGGGTCAGACACCATCGAAAAAATTCTTGGCTTTCCAACTAACCCATCACCAATTCCAATAGCCCGAACTCATTCAAACAGATGAAGCAAGATAGCTTGGGCTGTGGTACGAAGCCCGACACTGAAACTGTTTAAATAACCGTCTGTTTGGCCCATCAAACGCTAACCGACGATGATATCTAGGATTTGCTCAATGAAAGTAATGCTGCTGGGCAATGCCGGTGCTGGAAAGAGCAGCTTGGCAAAACAACTGCTGTCAGAGCAGTCCGCTGTTTGTTTGTCACTGGATGATGTGGCGTTTGATGGCAGTATCGAACGGCGACCTTTGATGGACAGTATTGCTGATGTGCAGCAATTTATGGAACGTCATAGCCACTGGATTATTGAAGGCTGCTATGCGGATATTCTTGAGCCGCTTGTATCGCATTGTGAGACTTTGATATTTCTTAATCCCGGTGTTGAAGCCTGCGTCAGACATTGCCGTGCCAGACCTTGGGAGCCGGACAAGTTTGCAACACCCGCCGAGCAGGCTGACCATCTGGAAAACCTGATCAATTGGGTGCGCTTGTATGAAACCCGCAGTGATGAATACGGACTCGCTCGGCATCGGGCATTGTTCGATAGCTTTGCCGGTCAAAAAATTGAACTCACAGATCCCGAGTGTTATCAAAGCCTGATTTCAATATGGTAGGTTGCTCTGAGGTACGAAGCCCAACAATATCTGGGCGCTGACGCAGTCTCAGATGTCGACTTCCTCAAACAATTCAGGCACTTCGGCGTCCCAGCCAAATTTTTCATGAATGTGTTTGCGCATGGTGTCGCTGGCGACGGCTTCGCCATGCGTGACATAGACTTTTTGCGGTTTGAGCTTGCCTTGTTCCAGCCAGGTGAGTATTTCGTTGTAGTCGCCGTGGGCTGACATGGAGTCAAGATTGTGGATTTCGGCTTTTACCGGCCAGTGCTGGCCGTGAATTTTGACCGAGTTGGCCCCTTGAACCATGGCGTCTCCACGGGTGCCGGGCGCCTGAAAACCCGCAAATACGATACTGTTGCGCGGGTTGGGCAACAGGGTTTTTAGGTGATGTAACACCCGACCGCCGGAGGCCATTCCGCTGGCAGACACAATCACGCATGGGTAACGCATGGCATCCAGTTCTATGGATTCCTCGACGGAGTGGACGAACTGGGTATTGTCATCAATAAGCTGGCATTGGCTGTGATTGAGTTTATGTTCTTTGTGATGTTTGATGAAAATCTCGGTGGCTTTGATAGCCATCGGGCTGTTCAGGTAGACCGGCAGATTGGGGATCCTGCCTTCCTCCATGAGTTTGTGCACCACATAAAGCAGCATTTGCGCGCGACCAACGGCAAAGGCGGGCATCAGGGTGATGCCACCGCGTCCGGCGGTTTTACTGATGATGGCTGCGAGTTCATCTTCCGGGTCTGAATCTCCATGCAGACGGTCGCCATAGGTCGATTCGCATACCAGTACGTCAGCACGCTCAATCGGCTCTGGTGGTCGCATGATGATGTCGTTCTGTCGGCCCACGTCGCCGGTGAAAACCACGGTGCGGTCTGAATTTTTATGATGCACATGCACGCACGACGAGCCAAGAATATGTCCTGCCGGGGTGAAGCTGACTTCAAAGCCTTTTACCGGTTCAAACGTCTCATGGTAGTGGAACGGTTCGAAGTGTTTTAACGCTTGTCTGGCATCTTTTTCGGTAAACAGCGGCTCTGGCATTTCGTGTTTTGAAAATTTCTTGCGCTGGGCGTATCTGGCATCTTCTTCCTGCAAAAATCCGGCATCCGGTAGCAGTACCTGACATAGCTCATAGGTGGCCCTGGTGCAGTAGATTTTGCCTTTAAAGCCGTTTTTCACCAAGGCGGGCAGGTAGCCAGAATGGTCGATATGCGCATGGGTGAGCACCACCGCATTAATCGTCGAAGGAGCGACTGGAAACTTCGCCCAGTTGCGTTTTCTCAGTGTTTTTACGCCCTGATACATGCCACAGTCGACCAGTAATCTATGTTTATCATCAGAAAGCAGGTAACGCGAACCGGTCACCGTACTGGTTCCACCGAGAAAGCTGAGTTTCATAAAGCTGTCATCCATCTGTTGTGAGTCATGGTTTCAGCTTAGCAAAAAAGACCTGACAAGAATGCCTGGCAGTAAAATTAAGCCTTCACTCTACTGGCTGGTGCTGGAATTGACGCGACATGTTCTAGCCGATTTTGCTACATGAAATCGGATCAATACGGTCAGACATGATCGAAAAATTATCGGCTTTATGACCAAACCCTCCACCAATTTTGGTTTTTAGCAAAATCCTGAACGACCTCATGCTGTCACAGATGTCAAGCGATACAGCTATGTCACCATGATCTTTGTGGTTTTTTTGTCTGACCAAGTCTGATATACGATTCTTCGGGAGGACAACATTATGTATGACACAACAAATGTATCGCCCGAAAACCTGGACTTGCCCCTTGAGCGTGATTTTTTTATGCGTTGTCTGGTTCGTCACCTGTCAGGCACCCTTGAAAATATCATTGGCCTAGCTGAGGCGGAGGGCTTTATCAGTGTCGTGGGACAGGGCATTGGGGATGAAATTAATCAGCTATACCGAGAAGCGCTAAATGTAGAGCAAATCCCACGTGACCAACTGGCTGCGGTATTGGTCGATCTCAAGCAGCGTATTCAAGGTAACTTTGCTGTAGAACATGATGAGGGCGCGGAAATTTTGCTGACATCCACCAGTTGCCCTTTTGGTGACAAGGTTGTTGGCAGAGAGTCATTGTGCATGATGACATCAAACGTGTTTGGCACTATCTGCGCAGAAAACACGCACTACGCGAAAGTGGTTCTGGAAAAAACCATTGCTCGCGGTGATGCAGGCTGCAAAGTCAGGGTGTTTCTCGAAGATACAGAAGCCTCAGAAAAACAAAACGGTATTGAATATTTTAGAAGTATTAAATGAAGTCAGCTGATTTTCAGACCATCGCAAATACAGTAAATGCGGGCATGTTGTTGCTCAACAGCCGCGGCGAAATCTTGAGTCAAAATCGCTCGGCTCAGCGATTGTTTGAGGCAAATTTTCAACAACCGATTACACATTTTTCCGAGTTGTTAACTGATGCAAGCCAGGTTAGTTCTGTACTCGGATCGCTGCGGACTGCGACTATGCAGCCGCTGCCTCGTGATCTCTTTATTGAACCTTTGAAAAGTTTTCTGACCAGTGGCTCCAGTATCAAAAATAATGACAGTGCAGAAGAAACGCTCTATGTGATCAAGTTTCTTGACGACAATCCTTACTCAGAGCGCTTTCGGTTGCTCACTGACCAGCTTCGTCAACACCGCAAGCTCTATCACCGACTTGAACAGTATGAGCAACAGAAGAGTGCCGAGCTAGGCAAACTAAAATCCGCACTTGAAACTGAAAATGATGCTATCTGGCATTATTCAGTTGAAGACCGTACTGTCCGACTCAGCCCACATTTTTTGCTTCAGTATGGCATTGACGAACTGGCTGAATGGATCTCGCTAACGCAGTGGATGATGTGCATCCACCCAGAAGATCGGCAAAAGCTTGCCGAAGCACTTGAGCAGCATATTCTCGACCATACACGACGCTTTAGCTGTGAATACCGTGCCTTGTCAGCAGATGGTGAATATCGCTGGTTGTTGTCTCGAGGCACCATAGTTGAGACTGACGCCGATGGCAAACCAGAACTGATTACCGGCATCGTCAGTGATGTGACGCATGTGCGAAACACCTACAGCATGCTCGAACAGACAGAAGCCAACCTGCAGGCATTACTCAATTCGATGGCGGATGGTGTGTTTGTCGCGCAAAACCACCGCTTTGTCTTTGCCAACCAGGCCATGACTAACATCATCGGCATGGAGTTTTATGAATTCATTGACAGTCCATTTGAACAGGTGATCAGCGCCGAGTTTCTGCCGATATGGAATGAGCGATATGTGAAACGGATTGGCGGTGACAAGACGATTCCAAGCCGATACGAACTCAAAATGCGACGGGCAGACATCGTTGGGGAAATATGGGTTGAGTTAATTGCTTCATCGGTCACATTCCAATCAGAAAAAGCGGTGATGGGCATCGTCCGTGACATCAGTGATCGAAAAGCCGCTGAAGCGCTGATATGGAATCAGGCTAACTACGACTTTTTGACCAAACTGCCTAACAGAAAACTACTCGAAGATAACTTAAAGGCACTTCTCAGCACCGCACGATCCAGCGGTAATCGACTAGCCATCATGTTGCTGGATTTGGATGATTTCAAAGGCGTCAATGACACTGAAGGCCATGCCTTTGGCGATAAATTACTCTGCACCGTGGCAGACCGTCTGGTTGAAGCTGTGCCAGATAGTGAGTGCATTGCTCGGTTTGGCGGTGATGAATTTGTGATTGTGCTCAGTCTGGATTCGGATTTGGCTCAGATAGAGCAAGCAGCCCAAAATGTTTTAAGTTATCTCAGCAAACCGATACAAATTGAGCTGAATACTCACTATGTGAGTGCCTCTCTTGGCATTACTGTCTTCCCACGTGATGCGCGTTCGATATATCACTTGCTGCGCAATGCTGATTTGGCAATGTACGCAGCAAAATCTGCCGGACGCAATTGTTACCGGCATTTTTGCCCGGAAATGCAAGTCATCAACGATAAGCGGATGGAGTTAATTCGCGACATGCAACATGCACTGGTCGGCGAAGAATTTTATCTGGTCTATCAGCCGATTGTTTCGTTAAAAACCGGGGCATTAATCAAGGCTGAGGCCTTGCTTCGTTGGCAGCATCCTGCCAAGGGGCAAATGAGCCCTGCCAGTTTTATTCCCACCGCAGAGGAAAGCGGACTGATCTTGCCGATTGGCGAATGGGTGTTTGAAGAAGCCCTGCGCATGGCAGCCAAATGGCGATATTTGTCTCACAAATCCTTTCAGATTGGGGTGAATATTTCGCCCAAGCAATTGAGTAACAACGATACGCGCTATCGAGACTTTATCGAGGTCATCAAGAGTCAGGAATATGAAGGCAATATGCTTTGCGTTGAAATCACCGAAGGCATGCTGCTAGAGCCAAATGACAAGGCGATTGCTCGACTAAAAGGCTTCCGTGAGCTTGGTGTCAAGGTGGCTTTGGATGACTTCGGTACCGGCTATTCATCGCTGTCTTATCTGAAAAAGTTTGACATCGATCTGCTTAAAATTGACCGTTCTTTTGTCAAGAATCTTTCAGAGGGTTCTGATGAGTTGGTCTTGTGTCAGGCCATTATCACCATGGCTCACACGCTCAACATTGAAGTCATTGCTGAAGGCATCGAAACCGAGGAGCAAATGCAACTGCTCAAAGACGCAGGTTGCGATTACGGTCAGGGTTACTTCATCAGTTATCCACTTTCTGCAGAAGAAATGGAGCAGCGCATTCTTAACGAGAATCGGTTGGAAGCGACACTCGATCCGAGTTAGTCCCTCTCAAGTTCACAATCATCACTCTTTTACGTTTCACCCCCTAATCCAAGATTTAAAACTGGTCATTTGTCAGCACCGATGGTAGATATTCATTAACAGAGAACATCTCGGGAGTTGGCTATGGGCATTTGGGATAAGTTACTGGATGGCAGCTTTATGCCCCACGGTCACTGTTTATTATGGCTGCCCGATCTGCTGTTTCTGCATGTGACTGGCGATGCGCTGACGGTGATTGCCTACTTTGTGATTCCAACTGCATTGGTTTATCTGGTGAACAAAAGAGCGGATCTGGCGTTTAACTGGATATTTATCATGTTTGCTGCCTTTATCTTTCTTTGTGGCGTGACTCACTTACTCTCTTTAATCAATATCTGGCATGGCTACTATTACATCGAAGGCATTTCCAAGCTCGCAACGGGACTCATCTCTATCTTGACCGCAGTCATGGTCTGGCGGCTGGTACCTGCTGCCTTGGCGATACCGAGTAATGCGGATTTTCGTAGCAAGAATGAAGCTTTGCTTAAAGCTCAAAATGAGCTGCTGGCTGCCAATCAGTTACTCGAACAGCGCGTTTTAGAGCGTACCAGAGAGTTGGAACATCAGGCGCGAACCGATGCGCTCACCGGGATATTGAACCGCGGTGGGCTGATGGAACGCTTGAAAATGGAAATCGACCGCGCCAGTCGCTATCACCAAAAATTAAGTGTTCTGATGGTTGATTTGGACCATTTCAAGGATGTGAATGACAAGTTTGGCCATTTGACCGGTGACGCAGTGCTGATTGAGATGAGCAATCTTTTGATCAAAGCCGCGAGGGCCACGGATGTGCTGGGAAGGTTTGGTGGAGAAGAATATTTGCTGGTATTACCGGAGACAGATGCGCAGAGTGCCAGACAATTGGCAGAGCGGATTAGACGCGATGTGGAACAGCATCGCTTTGTGCAGGACGATGGCAGTTACCTTTCTTTGACATGCAGTATCGGCGTTACCGAGTTACGTGCAGATCAGGATAAAACCAGCCTGTTGCAAGTGGTCGATAGAATGCTCTATGACGCCAAGGAGTCTGGCCGAAATACGGTTGTTGTCAGCGATAGTGACAGTGCAGATTGATATCGCCAAACTTACAATCATCGAGATAAAAAAATACACTGCGTTTTTGATTGAATATTGCTATAACAAAACTGCTTTTAATGACCTTACAGGAGAGCGGTTATGGGCATGGCGCAAGAGTTTAAAGATTTTGCCCTCAGGGGCAATGTTGTGGATATGGCAGTGGGTATTATCATCGGTGCCTCTTTTGGCAGAATCGTCTCATCATTTGTATCGGACGTGATTATGCCGCCGTTGGGACTGTTGCTGGGCGGCGTTGATTTTAAAGATCTGGCCATAGTGCTACAGGAAGCCATTGGCGAAACGCCGGCAGTGACGATTTCTTATGGCGCATTTATTCAAACAGTAGTGGATTTTGTCATTATCGCGATGGCAATTTTTGTGGCAGTGAAAGTAATGAATTCCATGAAAGCCAAGCAGGAGGCAGCCCCGGCTGCGCCTCCCGCACCGTCGAAAGAAGAAGTTTTATTGTCAGAAATTCGCGATATTCTGAAAAGCAAGTAACCCTTCCCACCGATCTGACCGTGAATGAACAGCTCACGGTCAGATCGTTTTTTTTGAGTTCGAGCTGCAAGTCCACACAGGTTATGATGTAACTTTAAGTCCCTTATAGACTCTAAATCAGCGAAACCTGACATTCCCCTGATCATTTAAGCTTTTTCGATGGATTATTTAATTGAGATTTTGACTAGCCCGACGGTGATGTGGTCGTTGGGTATTGCCAGTGTATTGGGCTTTGTAGGCTCACTGATATTGATTCCATGGCTGGTCGTTCGCATACCGGTGGATTACTTTTCTGATAAGGAGAGACATCAAATACCTTGGGCAGAGCAGCATCCGCTGATTCGCTGGATTCTGCTTGTGATGAAAAACCTGCTCGGCATGGTGTTTTTAATCATGGGACTGGTGATGCTGGTATTGCCAGGGCAGGGGTTGTTAACGATCTTGATCGCTCTGTTTTTGTTGAATTTCCCCGGCAAGTATCGTTTGGAACGAAAGATTTTCATGATGTCTTCAGTCAGGCAGGCCGTCGATTGGTTAAGAAACCGCGCAGGAAAACCGCCGTTAAGGTTTGATCAGTAGATCACCGGTAGGCAGGATTGCCAATTGCAGATTTGTAGATTTATCTTCAGTTACCGGGAAAGGTCCAGGGCAGTGTCATGCCGAACACAGTGGAGGCATCTTGAAACCACTTCCAACACGAAGCATGGCAGGCTGAACAGATGTTTTGAGATCCCTCGGCAAGCTCGGGATGACATGAAGGTTGTGTGCGAGATGACACAAACATACAGAATGTCGTGCCGACCGCAGTGGAGGCATCTCGAAACCACTTCCAACACGAAGCATGGCTGGCTGAACGGATGTTTTGAGATCCCTCGACAAGCTCGGGATGACAGGAGTCCTCACTCTAGATGACAGCGGGGAAATGGTCGATGATGAAATAACTCTGAATTACCGACCATTAATCTGCGAAATCTGCGAAATCTGCGGATTGTTGGGTTCTGAAATGTTGGGTTTCATGCTTCAACCCAACCTACCCTGGGCATTAAAACTCTGTGCGCTCTGTGTCTCTGTGGTAATTGCTTCGAAGGCCTTTGGATTCCCGCATGCGCGAGAATGACGAAAGTGGTACGGGGATGTGACTGTGATTACCGATTCATAATCTGCGATCATCTGCGCAATCTGCGGATTATTGCCTTGTGATCGCGATGGGTTGAGAGGTGCGCATTTAAATGTTTCGCCATGTGCTAAACCGAGTGACTGAAGATGTGCTGTTTATGGTGCTGTTGGTCACGCTGGTGCCATTGTGGTGGCTGACTCCAGAGCCAACTTGGGCTTTGCATGAACTGGTCGACTGGAGAACTGTTGGCGCACTGGCAGGGCTGATGATTTTGAGTCGTGGCCTTGAAGTCAGCGGTTATCTGACGATTGCGGGTCATTGGTTGCTGCAACGGATGCATGGCGAACGTGGTCTTGCCGTCTGTTTGATTGTTTTTGCTGCGTTGCTGTCTGCCGTGATTACCAATGATGTGGCTTTATTTATCGTCGTGCCGTTAACACTGGCTTTACGTCGTGTTGCTGAGATTCCGGTTGGACGGCTGGTCATTTTTGAGGCGCTTGCGGTGAATGCCGGTTCGGCACTCAGTCCAATCGGCAATCCGCAAAATCTTTTTCTTTGGCAGACATCCGGCATGGGATTTCTGGAATTCACCATGATGATGGCGCCGTTGACGCTGGCACTGATCGGCTTGCTGATAGCTGCTGTGCCACTGGCTTTTCCGCGTCAGCAAATCTCCATGTCTGCTATTGCTGTGGATAGCGTTCGGGATCGCAAATTGTTTTACCTATCCTTGATGCTGTATCTGCCATTTCTGCTATTGGCAGATATGGGGCAGGCGATGGCAGGGGTGGTGATGCTCATCTTACTTTTTGTGATTTACCGGCGGCATTTGTTGTGGGGCGTCGATTGGTTGTTGTTAGCCGTTTTTGCCCTGATGTTTGTCAATATGAATCTATTGGCAGGCCTGCCAGTGGTGCGTGAACTGGCGGATCAGTTGTTGCAGTTGCCAGGGCAAACATTGAGTGCAGCTGTTCTGACATCACAGGCCATGTCCAATGTGCCCGCAGCGATATTTCTGGCGGCTTTTACTGATGAATGGCGCGCTCTGGCTTGGGGTGTGACCGTCGGCGGCTTTGGTTTGGCGATTGGCTCTTTGGCCAATTTGATTGCTTTGCGATTGGCCCGACAGCCGGGTTTATGGCGTGAATTCCATTATTGGTCAGTGCCGATGTTGCTGGCTGGGTGGTTGATTGCGTTGTTTTTTGGCGGGGTTTGAGGTTTGGGCGGGTTTTGTTGGGTTTCGCAGGCTCAACCCAACCTGCCTATGGCAATAAAACTCTGTGTTTCTCTGCGTTTCTGTGGTTATTGCTTCGAAGGCCTCTGGATTCCCGCCTGCGCGGGAATGACGGAGGATGAGATTGTGAATTAGCGATTAATAATCTGCGCTCATCTGCGAAATCTGTGGATTATTGAGCTGTGGATTGTTGGGTTTCGCAGGCTCAGCCCAACCTGCCTTTGGCAATAAAACTCTGTCGTTCTCTGTGTCTCTGTGGATATTGCTTCGAAGGCCTCTGGATTCCCGCCTGCACGGGAATGACGGAGGATGAGATTGTGAATTAGCGATTAATAATCTGCGCTCATCTGCGAAATCTGCGGATTATTGAGCTGTGGATTGTTGGGTTTCGCAGGCTCAACCCAACCTGCCTATGGCAATAAAACTCTGTGTTTCTCTGTGTCTCTGTGGTTATTGCTTCGAAGGCCTCTGGATTCCCGCCTGCGCGGGAATGACGGAGGATGAGATTGTGAATTACCGATTAATAATCTGCGCTCATCTGCGAAATCTGCGGATTATAGCGGCCGAGGATTGTTGGGTTTCGCAAGCTCAACCCAACCTACCCTGGGCAATAAATCTCTGTGCTCTCTGTGTCTCTGTGGTTATTAAATTAATTGACCAGGCTTTGGATTGGGGCGGGAATACGACCACCCAGGCGGACAAAGCGGTTTTCCTGATTGCCCATATTGACGGCCATGACTGGACCTTCGCCCAGCAAGCCACCGAATACCACATGATCACCGGCTTTTTTGCCCGGAGCAGGAATCAAACGCGCAGCAGTGGTTTTTTTGTTAATCACACCAATCGCCATTTCATCAGCAATGATCGCTGACAGCATTTCTGCCGAGGTATCACCGGGCAGGGCGACCATATCCAGTCCAACTGAGCAGACGGCGGTCATGGCTTCGAGTTTTTGCAGAGACAAGGTGCCGTTGGCGGCGGATTCGGCAATCGTTAAATCTTCACAGACCGGAATAAAGGCACCACTCAGGCCACCAACATGTGAACTGGCAAAGGCGCCGCCTTTTTTCACGGCGTCATTGAGCATGGCTAAAAAAGCCGTACTTCCGGGTGAACCAATGGCAGGCAAACCAATAGCTTCAAAAATTTCACCGACACTGTCGTTACGATTCGGTGTTGGCGCCAGCGACAGATCAACAATGCCAAAAGGCAGTTGCAGAATATTGGCCACTTCACGGCCGACCAGTTCACCGGCACGCGTCAGGCGTGCAGCGGTTTGTTTAATCACATCTGCAGCACGACTGAGATCCATGTGTTCTTCTTCGGCAATTGCACGCTCCAGAGCTGCTTTGACAACGCCGGGACCACTGACACCGACACTGACAACTGCGTCTGCTTCACCAATACCGAGATAGGCACCGGCCATAAATGGCACATCCTGAGGAATATTGGCAAACACCACCAGTTTGGCTGCCGCGAGTCCATCCGCATCAGCGGTGAGATCGGCTGCCTGTTTGATGACTTGTCCCATTCGGATGATGGCATCCATGTTTAATCCGGCACGAGTACTGGCGACATTGACTGAGGAACAAACACGCTGACTTTCAGTTAGTGCTTGTGGAATGGCATCAATCAGTGCCCGATCACCATTACTCATGCCTTTTTCAACCAGCGCACTGAAGCCACCGATAAAGTCGATGCCCAGTTCATTGGCCGCTTTGTCGAGCGTCAGGGCGATTTCGACCATTTGCTCGGCATTAAACGGTGCGGCCACCACGCCAATCGGGCTGACCGAAATACGCTTGTTGGCGACTTCAATGCCATAGCGACGTTCGATACGGTTGCAGGTGGTTACCAGTTGTCCGGCAGTGCGGGTGATTTTGTCGTAGATTTTGCGCTTAAATGTATTGATGTCATCACTGACGCAGTCGGTCAGATTGATACCGACGGTGACGGTGCGCAGATCCAGATTTTCCTCACGAACCATTTGCAGGGTGGAAATAATGTCTTTTACGTTAAGCATGTCGATGTTCCGCTCAGTGAGGGTTTCAGGTCAGGATCGTGCTGACAGATTCAAAGATTTTTCGATGTTGTACGCTGATTTCCAAATCAAGGCGCTTGGCTATTTCGGCCAAGGCTTCGCGTAGTTCATCCATATTGGTGGCACGGGGCACATCAATTTCAAACACCATGACGTTTTCCATCGGGTTTTTGCCACCTTTGAAAATCGCCTGCAGATTGCTGATATTAACGCCGTGCTTGAATAACTGACTGGCGACTTCGGCAACCAGACCCTGACGATCCGGGCCGATAGCGGAAATGATGTAGGGCTGTGTTTCTGGCTTATTTTGATGCCAGTCAGCGATTTGTTCGTGCCAGGGGTGAACAGTGATGTTGAGTCCCATACTGGCGCTGGCCTCTTGAAGTGCCTGTTGCAGGCTTTCCGGGGTTTCCTGTTTTGGAATATCCACCAAAAGCAAGGCACCGAATACGGTGTGAAGCAGCGTTTGGCTGAGGTTTTCAATATTTCCCTGGCGCTGGTTGATAACCGTCGCAACGGTGGCGAGAATGCCGGGCTGGTCGTTGCCCAGAACGGAAATCAGTACTTTGTTCATGTGTTTCCCTGAGTAAAGGTCTGCATCAAGTCCACTGCTTGCGCAGCATGTCGCGGTTTAACATCAGCCACTGAATGGCGATAATCGGGATGGCTGAAAGGATTTTTCCATCATTGAGCAGTTGACAGACTTCTGAGTAAGGCAGGGCCGTGACAGCAATGTCTTCGTCTTCTTCATCCAGTCCATGCACGCCGCCCACTTGTGAGGTATCGACCCGGCCGCAGAACAGGGTCAACAGTTCGGATGTACCGCCGGGTGAGGTGAAGAAATCCATGACTTTAATAAGCTCGACAATTTCACAGCCAGCTTCTTCTACAGCCTCACGCATGGCAACATCGGCAGCGGTCTCACCGGGTTCAATAGCACCAGCAACGATTTCCAGCAGCCAGGCACGTTCGTCATTGAGTTGCAGGGCGCCGACCCGGAACTGTTCAATAATGACAACTTCATCGCGCAATGGATCGTAAAGCAACACAGCCACGCAGTTACCACGCTCGAATAATTCCCGGCTAAGAGGTTCGCTCCAGCCACCTTGGTAAAGCGTGTGCGACACCGTCACCGTTTTCAGGCTGAAAAACCCCTGATATTCCGGCGTCTGTTTGATGATTTTGAATTGTTTTTTCTGCGTCATGGTGTGGTGCGAAACCCCGGATTGTTGACCGGCCGCTGTTCTGGGGTGAATACACTGGTATCGCGTCCGGTCAGTTCACGCAGCGAAGCGGTGAAAGTGGCACCGTCTTTTTCGATATGCTGCAATTTGACCGTCAGATACCCCAGCGAGGGTGCACACCAGAGAATGGTTTGACGATCACTGTCATCATCACGATCCCGTACCAGTTTGACCGCTTCAATCGTACCAAGCGAGGTTGAGACGGTTTCGGTTTCCAGTATCAGTATTTCGTGATGCTTAAGCTTGCCACCGTCAGCAATGTGGTACTGCAATTCTTGTTCACCATTGCTCAAATCACGCATCACGGCAAGTTGATAGATCAATCGATCCAGAGTGCCGGGTTTCAGCGTCAGGCTCCACGGATGTTTTTTGTCATCCATATCCAGCTGATAGTCCTGCCAGTCGAAAAGCATATGCAGGAATTTAGGACGACGTCCGGTGCGTTCGTAGCGATATTCCAGCGGTTGGATCGTGCCTTGATAATCACGCCAGCGACTTTGCTCTTCGACATTATCAGAGCGGAATAGTGAAACCAGACCGCGTGGTCTAGTCTCTGATCTGAGCAGGCGATCACCGTTTTCAAGCGTGCTCAGCGTCTGATTGAGTTCGCCAACAGTGAGTGAGTTGTACTGCACGCTGTAGCTGGCAGAATAATCGGCAATAGGCTCCGCTGCTTGGCAATCAAAGGCATGCAGGTGAAAAGCAATGTCAGTATCAAACGGTTCAAGGTGTGTTCGCTTTTGCCTCGTCTATTAGCTTTTTTAGAGCAGCGGGGTAGAGCATATGTTCCTGCTCAAGTACTCGGGCTGCCAGTGTTTCGGCAGAATCATCAGCCATGACCGGCACTTTGGCTTGCAGAATGACCGGCCCATCATCCAGTTCTGCGGTGACAAAATGCACGCTGGCACCGTGTTCACTTTCGCCTGCTTCAAGTGCCCGCTGATGGGTGTGCAAACCTTTGAACTTGGGCAGCAGAGAAGGATGAATATTGATTAGCTTGCCTGCGTAGTGCGCGACAAACTCAGCGGTGAGAATCCGCATAAAGCCGGCCAGTACTACATAGTCTGGCTGATAACGATCAATGACTTGTATCAGACTGGCATCAAAAGCTTCGCGTGATTCGAAGCTTTTGTGGTCCAGCAGTTGTGTATCAATGCCAGCCTGTTGAGCGCTGACAATGCCTGCAGCATCTGGTCGATTACTGATAACTGCGGCAATTTGTGCGTCCAGATGCTTTTCCTGAATCGCCTGAATGATGGACAGCATGTTACTGCCTCGGCCTGAGATCAGAATGACCAGCCGCGCGGCGTTGCTTGATTGTTCGCTCATTAATTGATGATCACTTCAGGTTTTTGTTGATCCGAAGATTGAATATCGCCAATGCGGTGTGCTTTTTCGCCCATTGCGGTGAGGATCTGAATCGCTTCATCGGCCAGTGCGGCATCAACACAGACCACCATGCCAATACCGTTATTAAAGGTGCGATACATTTCAAAATCTTCAACATTACCCTGGGCCTGCAGCCAATCAAATACCGCTGGGCGCTGCCAGCTACTGGCATCGATCACTGCGTTGACATAGTCAGGCAAGACTCTGGGAATATTTTCAATCAGACCGCCACCGGTAATGTGTGAAATTGAATTAATTTCAATTTTTTCATTGAGTTGAAGTAATGACTTAACGTAAATTCTGGTCGGGGCAAGGAGGTGTTCACCCAGTGTGCTGTTGGCAAACTTGTCCGTCAGTTTGGCTTGTGAGCGTTCGAGGATTTTGCGAATCAGTGAGTAGCCATTTGAGTGGGGTCCAGAAGATTCCAGACCGATCAGAACATCACCGGCTTTAACCTTGCTGCCATCAATGACACGTTCCTTGTCGACGATACCGACACAAAAACCAGCCAGATCAAAATCACCTTCTTGATACATGCTTGGCATTTCTGCGGTTTCACCACCGACCAGTGCTGCCCCTGACTGCAGGCAACCTTCAGCTATACCGCTGACAACGGATGTGGCCACATCAACATCAAGTTTGCCAGTGGCGTAGTAGTCAAGGAAAAACAGTGGCTCAGCACCGAGAACAGCAATATCGTTAACGCACATGGCAACCAAATCAATGCCGATGGTGTCATGAATGCCAGACTCAATGGCTAAACGAAGTTTGGTGCCGACACCATCCGTGCCAGAAACCAGAACCGGGTTCTTATAGCGGTCAAGCGGCAGCTCAAACAGACTGCCAAAACCACCAAGACCGGCCATGACTCCGGGACGGCGGGTTTTTGCGGCAAACGGTTTGATGCGATCAACCAGTGCATTACCAGCTTCGATGTCGACACCAGCGTCGCGATAGCTAAGAGATGAGGGGGACTTGTCCTCGAAGTTGCTCATGGAGTGAATTCCTGAAAATATTTGGGCGTCACATGGTAAAAACAGCGTGCTAGAATACCACAATGCATAGATTAATTTTGGCGCTTATTTTGCTCCCATGGATGGCCTTGAGCCATGCATCGGCGGTTTCTAATCTTTATCAGGCAACAGCCGCTGTGGAGTCGCAATCAGAAGCGGACCGCAAGGCGCTAACCCCTGAACTACTGCGGAAAGTCCTGCTGAAAATCGTCGGTGACAGCGAAGCACTGCAACAGGCTGATTTGTCAGCACTGATGGAAGATGCTGATCGCTTCGTCCAGCAATATCACTACGCTCGAATCAATGTCGATGATGACTGGACCCAGCCGGATCAACTCGCGCTGACACTGACGTTTGATGAAACCAGTCTGAGCAATGCCATCAATCGAACTGGCTTACCGCAATGGGGGCTGCAACGTCCGGAAGTGCTTATCTGGGTTGCCATTGATGATGGAGAGCAACGACAACTCGTTAGCGAAATGAGCGACGCTCACGATGTTATTCGACATCTGAAACAAGCCGGCCAGGAACGCGCCATGCCGATATTCTTTCCGGTAATGGATCTGCAGGATCAAACGCAACTCACTTTTAATGATATCTGGACCGGTGATAATGATGCGGTTCGCAATGCCTCTGAACGCTATGGAACCTCGGTCATTGCGGTTGCCAGAGTGCAAATTCGTGATGAAGATGCGCAGGTGAGCTGGCAGGCTCTGATCAACGACGAAACTTTGCGCTGGCAATCGGAAGGTCGGCAGATGGCCGCTATCAAAATGGGGCTTGGCGAACTGACCGATCAGCTTGCACGCAAAATGGGGCAGGTGGTTAGCTCAGGCCCACAACAGGAAATAGAAATTACCGTCACTGAAGTTCGTGACTTCTCTGACTACAGCCGTGTGCTTGGTTACCTGAATCGTTTGCCTGCAGTCAGTAGTGTCAGTGTCATCAACCTTGCTGACAACGAGCTGCGTCTGGCCTTGTCGATTCGTGGTGAGCCATCTGCGCTTCGTCAAACACTGGCTTTTGGTCAAGTGCTGCGCAGTGACGGTCAGCAAGATGAGCAACAGCGTTACCGGTTGCTGCCTTGACACGTAAAGATATTCCCAACCTCATTTCTGTGATGCGCATACTACTGGTGATACCAGTGGTGATGGCTTTACTGGATGAGCAATTTGCCCTGGCACTGCTGTTATTTGCGGTGGCAGGTGTCTCCGACGGTCTGGATGGTTTTCTGGCAAAACAGTTTCAATGGCAGAGCCGGCTGGGTTCGATACTCGATCCCCTGGCAGACAAACTACTGTTGATGGCCAGTTTTACCTCGTTGACCATACTGGGTTTCATTCCGTGGTGGTTATTACTGGCAGTGATTGCCAGAGACGTGATTATTGTGACCGGTGGTTTGGCATATCACTACCTGATTGGCCGTTTTGAACTGATGCCGTTGTGGAGCAGCAAAATCAACACCTTTCTGCAAATCGCACTGGTGTTGCTGGTCATTATTCAACAACAATGGTTTCCTGGTCTGGAAATTCTGGTGACTGCCGGTATCTGGCTGGTGCTTGCCAGTGTCATTAACAGTGGCTCGGAATACATCATCGTCTGGGGATTAAAAGCATGGCGTCAGCTGAAACAAAGCTGATTTCAGATATGGACAAGCTGCTGATCGCCCTGGCGATTGTTGGCGGTGGCTGGCTTATTTATCAGCTTTCAGCCGTGCTTACACCTTTCTTTATTTCAGCATTACTTGCTTACCTCGGCGATCCACTGGTCAAGCGGCTGGAAAAACACAAATTAAGCCGCACCGTTGCGGTGACCATTGTGTTTGCAATGTTTTTGTTAGTAGCTAGCTTGACCTTGTTTGTGTTGATGCCTTTACTCGGCGCGCAACTGAGTGAGTTTCTGCTTCGCTTCCCTGAGTATCTGGGACATGTACAGCAAATGCTTGAACCTTGGCTCGCCATGGCCGGTTTTTCTGATAATTTGCTGGATGCAGCGAGTATCAGGGAAACACTCGGCAGTTACTGGTCGGAATTGGGCAGCGTCGCTACTGGGATTTTTGGTTATGTGAGCCGCTCAGGCATGTTGATTTTTCAATGGTTGATCAACTTGCTGCTGGTGCCAGTGCTGACTTTCTATCTGCTTCGCGATTGGGCATTGATTCTTGAACGTATCAAGGCAGTGATTCCGCCTCGTTATCAGGCTCGAGTGATTGGCTTGTCTCAGGAGTGCGACACGGTGTTGTCAAGCTTTTTGAGAGGTCAGCTGATGGTGATGCTGGCCTTGGCTATCATCTACTGTATCGGGCTGGCGCTTATTGGATTGGAACTGGCTTTACTGCTCGGCGTGATTGCTGGCGTGGTCAGTTTTGTGCCCTATTTGGGGTTAGTCGTGGGTATTTTGTTGGCCGGTCTTGCTGCCTTTTTCCAGTTTCAGGAATGGTTGCCGGTATTGATGGTGTTTGTCGTGTTTGGCGTGGCTCAGGCCTTGGAAGCGATGATCCTGACCCCTCGATTTGTCGGTGGTCGAATTGGTCTGCATCCGGTTGCGGTGATTTTTGCAGTGCTTGCCGGTGGTCAGTTATTCGGTTTTGTGGGCGTTTTGCTGGCATTACCGTGTGCTGCAGTGGTCATGGTGCTGGCACGTCGCTTGTATCGTCGTTACACCAGCAGCCATATCTATAATTGAGATCCGCATGACTTTATCTGCCACACAGTTGACGCTGAAACTGTCGCCTCGTGATATTTACAATCTCGACAATTATTTTTTTGTCAGCGATGAACAGGCGCGTGCGGTAGAGACTTTTTGTCAAACTGACGCCGTTAATTTCCTGTATCTGTGGGGCGAGCAGGGCACAGGTAAAACGCACTTGTTATTGGCGATTGCAGAACAATTTCAGTTGGCAGGCCATCAAGCCATCTATCTGTCACTTGAAGATTTGCGTCGTCAATGTCAGCCCGAAATTTTGCAGTCGCTCGAACAAACCGATCTGATTTGTCTTGACGATCTCGATGCAATCGCTGGCGATGCCGATTGGCAAGAAGCTATTTTTCACTGTTTTAATCGCCTGCAACTTGCGGGTGGCAAGTTGTTGGTAGCGGGCTTGGCAAATCCTGCCCATATTGAACTTAGCTTGCCAGATCTGCGATCACGCCTGGCGACAGCCTTGATTTACCAACTGCCTGCGCTCAGTGATCAATCAAAACAACACGCCTTGATGCGACAGGCGCAGAGTCGTGGCCTGACCATGTCCGATGAAGTTGCCAATTATCTGCTGCGGCATCATGGTCGTGACATGCCAGTGTTGATTGACTTACTGAAAAAGCTCGACAAAGCCTCTTTGCAGGAACAGCGTCGCTTGACAGTTCCTTTTGTAAAACAGGTGCTTGCTGATGGCTGATAAGCCATCTATGACGCTGATTCAACCCTCTGCGGCGCAGATCCTCGACTCACCCATAGCAAAAGCCGGATTGGATCCGGTCAATCTCAAGTGGCTTGAATCGGCAACTTTCACTCATCATGACGATTCGCTGGAAAGACTGTTGTTCAGACAGTTTGTGCAGCTCGATAACAACAGTGCGGATTTGCCCATGGCTGCGCTGCGTCAGCCACAACAGGCTGCAATCTGTGCAGATCCCTGCTATCTACATCCCGATCAAACCCGTCTCAGATTATTCGCCCAACCGGTTAACTTGAGTCTGTCTGAAGCCGAGACGCTGGTAGACAGTTTGCAAAGCCTGTTTGCTGACCACAATGCTGTGCTTAGCATTGAATCAGCGATGCACTGGACTTTGAGCTTGCCTGAGCTGCCACAACTCGAATGTCAGGCTTTGCCAGATATGGAAGGGCGAGCGGTGGATCCGATGACCATGCTCAATGGTCAGGACAAAGCACAGTGGTTATCGCTATGGAACAGTGTGCAAATGACATTGTTTGAGCATCCAGTGAACCAGCAGCGGGAAGCCGCCGGACAACTGCCAGTCAACAGTCTCTGGTTCTGGGGGCTTGGTCGGACTGATTTTCAACCATCACCCTGGCGTTGTGTCTATGGCGATCAGCCTTTGCTGGAGCAGTTGGCAATGCAGGCAGGGGTACAACATCAAACAGGCTTGGGGTCACTCCAGCAATGGCCATCCATGCCAGCAGGTAAATATCTCTGGCTGGCCGATGAGCTGGATCAGGATGCGACAAAGGCTATAGCGCAGTTGAACATGCAATTGTCAGAGATGAGACGACAGCTCAGAGCACGCCAAATCAGCGAGCTCATCTGGCTGATTCCGCATTTTGGCTGTTACCGTTTTGCAGCACGTCAATGGTGGCAGATATGGCGATAATCAGCGGGCAGCAAATCGCGATCCGTGACAGTGAAGGCTGGCAACAACTGCCCGCTGACTGGTCTGATTGTTTGCGACGGGTATTGGCGGCCAGAGGCATCAGAAGCGCCAGCGATCTGCGCTGGTCATTGCATGACTTGCCAAGGCCTGATCAACTCTCAGGAATGGCGACTGCCGTTGCATTGCTGGAGCAGGCTCTTGATGAGCAATGGCATGTGATGGTGGTGGCCGATTTTGATAGTGACGGGGCTACCAGCTGTGCACTGGCCGTTCGCGGCTTGCGGGCTTTTGGACTCAAACAAATCGACTACATCGTGCCCAATCGTTTCAAGCATGGTTATGGTCTGACACCTGCATTGTTGGAAGATATCGATGCGCAGCATCAACCTGATTGTCTGTTAACCGTTGATAACGGTATTGCCAGTTTAAGCGGCGTGGCAGCTGCCAAAGCACGTGGCATGAAAGTGTTGATTACTGATCATCATTTGCCCGGAGAAACCTTGCCCGAGGCGGATGCGATCATCAATCCCAATCAACAGGGTGAGCATTTTCCAGGACAGTCGTTGGCGGGGGTTGGCGTTTGCTTTTATCTGCTGCTGGGTTTGCGACAACATCTTCGACAAAAAAACTGGTTTGAAAAAAACGCCATAGCGGAACCCAATATGGCTGAATTTCTTGATTTGGTGGCAGTGGGCACGGTGGCCGATCTGGTGCCAATGGACACATTGAATCGTACTCTGGTCAGCAGTGGCCTGGATCGGCTTCGCCAGGGCAGAACCATTGCCGGAGTTCGTGCCCTGATGACGGTTGCCGGACGAGAACAGCGTGAGCTCAACACCGCCGATATTGGCTTTGCCATTGCACCGCGGTTGAATGCGGCCGGTCGCATGGAGGATATGCGCATTGGCATTGAGCTACTGCTGAACGACGATATGGATTCCGCGCTGCAGCAGGCTCGGCTGTTGGATGAAATCAATCAGGAGCGCAAGCAGGTCGAGCAGATCATGCAGGCTGATGCCATGGATATGCTGATGCAGATGGAACAGTGGCTGGAAGATAGTGAACAGCCGCCAGGCTACTGTCTGTATGACCCAGCGTGGCATCAGGGTGTGATAGGTCTGTTGGCTTCAAGAGTCAAAGAGCTCAAGCATCGGCCAGTGATAGTGTTTGCTGATGATGACTCAGGTGAATTAAAGGGGTCTGCAAGGTCGATTCCGGGGATTCATATTCGTGATTTGCTGGCTCATATTGATGCCCGTAATCCCGGTTTGATTGCACGCTTTGGTGGTCATGCCATGGCGGCAGGTTTGTCTTTGCCTCGTGAAAACTTGCCGGTTTTCACGGAACAAATGTATCTGTCTCTTCAACAACTTGCTGATGCAGCGGTGTATCAGCAAACGCTGTTGTCAGATGGCGAGTTGCCGGCCACTGAAATGGATCTGCAGCTGGCGCGCCAATTACCAGTTGCGGCGCCGTGGGGGCAGGCATTTCAAGCGCCTCAGTTTCACGGTGTGTTTGAAATTATCAGTTTTAACCATGTCGGCCAGGATCAGTCGCATCTCAAGTTATTGATTGCTCTAGAAGATGGTCGTCAGATCACTGCGATGGCATTCAGACAAACGGCGCCAGACTGGTTACAGGACGAGCGCCGTGTCTTGTTGGTCTATCGACTGGATGTGAATACTTTCCGACAACAGTCGCAGTTACAGTTACTGGTGGATCATCTGTTGCCCGCGCAGGAGGCGGCAGCGATTCGCTGAGTCAGTTGAGGCTTTGCATCCATGATGGGCGGTTATAAGCCTAAGCCTTACCCTCCATTAACAGCGCCATGTACTCTTCAAGGGTAATCACGCCACCCAACTCAACAACACGCTGACGTTCGGCTTCACTGATGACATCCTGCATGGCATCAATACGTTTCCAGACCGGCAGTGGCGTTTGCTGGCTGACTTTGGGCACGTAGTTAGACTGGCTGACACGCTGGTAACGGTGAATATATCTCGGACAATTCTGAAACATTTCATCAATGGTGACTTTGACTACCAGTTCTGCTTCGTGAAACAGTGCCAAATCAGCCGGATCACGACTCAACTCTGCGGTGCCGTGAACCCTGATTCTGTGGGGTGTTTCAAAATCAATAAACAACATGCCAACCTTGGCATGCGCCTGGATGTTGCCCATTGAGAGATACATGCCATTGCCATCAAGACTGGGAAAAGTCCAGCGTTTTTTCATCGATAATTTTGACAAAGCCTTTATCGCCGCCCTTGTACGAGCAGGTTGGGTAGCCCTGATGATCCACCGTGGATAAAAAGAACATGTCTTGTTGCTCGATAAAAGCACGATGTTCTTCTGTAACAAAATCGGTGACGATGGCATCTTTGACTCGCTCAGCCAGCTGCTCGGTATCGAATTCTTTCTGCAATGCCTGATGTTGTTCGCCGTACAAGTTTTTCATGTGTTCTCCTTTGAACTGAGCTGGTCGATACCAAATTAACGGGCCTTAAAACAACGCTAAAAGTGACAAGCCTGCTGGGTCTTGTCAACTCAGTGACCAGGGACTTTCTCCTGAAAAATATTCGCTGAGAAACTCAATCATGACTCGGACCCTCTCCGAGAGGTGCCGTGTACCCGGATAAACGGCATAGATGCCAAGCTCTCGGTCGGGCATGAAGTCTTCCAAAATGCTTATCAGCCGACCATCGCGAATGGCCTGATAACAGATAAAGTCCGGCATCATGATCAAACCTTGACCACAGATCGCGGCATCACAAAGAAAATTACCGTTATTGGCCACCATCAGTACCGGCAGATCGATATGCTGCGTCTCTTCATTGTGATCTTTGAAATGCCATTGCTCTGCGGCGGTTCTATATTGCAGGCGTTGATGACCGTTCAGGAGATCTGTCGGTATTCTCGGTAATCCATGCTGGGCAAAATAATCGGGACTTCCACACAGCAATACCCGTGTGGTGCTTAACCTGCGAGCAATCAAGCTGGAGTCGGGTAATCGGCCGATGCGGACCGCCAGATCAAAACCATCTTCAATCAGATCGACACGGCGATCATTAAAATCAATATCCAGTTGAATGCCTGGGTACTGTTGCCGAAAAGCGTGCAGTACCGGACTGAGATGTTGCAGGCCGAAAGTCAGTGGAGCTGAGATGCGTATTCTGCCGGACAAAGCTGCCTCAGCATCTGAAATTTGAGCTTCGATCTCCGCGATGTCATCCAATAATCTCAGACATTGCTGATAGTAACGTTCACCGGCTTCGGTGAGCGTCTGTCTTCGGGTGGTTCGTTTCAGCAGCGTTACATTCAGGCGTTGTTCCAGTTCGCTCAGTTTGCGACTGACCGCTGATTTTGCGGTGTCCAGTTGTTCGGCAGCCTTGCTGATACTGCCAGCTTCAACGACACGGACAAAGGTTTGCATTTGATCAATAGGATTCACCGTTTAATTGTTCCTGATATTGCAACAATAATTTCTTAATATCCCTGTTTAATATATTTTTGGCAACTATAAAATAGAGCACACTCAATCAACTAAACAGGACTTTGAGATGAATCAATATTTGAATAACAGCCTGGATCTGGCAGCACGAATCTTGTTGAGCATTCTGTTTCTGGTGGCTGGCTTTGGCAAGATTGGCGGCTATGAGGCCACGGCGGGTTATATGCAAGCCATGGGTGTCTGGTCAGGTTTATTACCACTGGTGATCATCACTGAGGTTGTGGGCGCGATAGCGATTATTATCGGCTGGCAGACCCGAATAGTAGCGTTTTTGCTGGCCGGTTTTACGCTGTTGTCGGCACTGTTCTTCCATACCAACTTCGCTGATCAGATGCAGCAAATCCTGTTCATGAAAAACCTGGCGATAGCAGGTGGGTTATTGCTGCTGGTACGTCACGGTGCCGGTGCCTGGTCGATTGATGCACGCAAACACGGATAAGGAGTTTAAGATGAATAACAGCAATATTTTGTGGGTGACAGCCAGCAGTCGATACACTGATTCTGTAACGCGTACGCTGTCTGAGCAGCTTGTAAACTCGTTGCAGCATGCGCAGGGTGGGCAAGTGATTTACCGTGATGTGGCTGCCGGTATTCCGTTTATTGACGAAGCCTGGATCGGTGCCAATTTTACTGCGCCTGAGCAGCGTTCTGAGGCACAAAAACAGATACTGGCAGGCTCTGATCATCTGGTAGACGAATTGAATCAGGCTGAAACCTTGGTGTTGGCAGTGCCTGTGTATAACTTTGGCATTCCGGCAACACTCAAGTCTTGGATTGATCAGGTGGGTCGGGTTGGCCTGACCTTTAAATACACCGCAGAGGGTCCGGTGGGGCTTGCTAATGTGAAAAAAGCCTGGCTGGTAATGGCGTCAGGTGGCGTTCCTATCGGTAGTGAGATGGAATTTGCCAGCCATTATTTGAAACAGTTTTTGGCATTTATTGGTATTGATGATGTGACCGTTGTAGATGGCAACGGCCTTGATATTCACAACAGTGATGCCGTCAGATCGCATCTGAACGCGATCACGGGAGGATAATCAAATGACAGAAAAACTTCGCACAGTGACAAGAATTGTTCGCGGCGATGCCACCGCTGATGGTGCGGGCGTGCAACTGAAACGCATTATTGGTGGTGCAGAGCTGGATATGTTGGATCCGTTTCTGATGCTTGATGCCTTTGGTAGCGATAAGCCACAGGATTATATTGGTGGCTTTCCACCGCATCCACACCGTGGTTTTGAAACAGTCACCTATATGCTGGCAGGCAAAATGCGTCATCAGGACAGCGCTGGCAACGCCGGTGTCATTGAAGCAGGTGGTGTTCAGTGGATGACGGCAGCAAGCGGCATTATTCACTCGGAAATGCCGGAGCAGGAAGAGGGCTTGTTGGCTGGATATCAGTTGTGGGTCAACCTGCCAGCATCCGAAAAAATGTCAGCACCTCGCTATCAGGAAATATCGGCTGAGGCCATTACGGTGGAACAGCATGATGACGGTCTGACCATTCGGGTTGTCGCCGGTGAAACACGTCAGGGCAATACAGGTGTGATTGATAATCCTTTTGTTGATCCACTGTACCTGGTGGTGGATGCACCTGCTGGCAGTCAGCTTAACGAACAGGTCAAGGAAGGCCACAATGCCTTTATTTATCTGAGCAAAGGCAAACTGAATGTGGCTGATACAGCGCGTTCGATTCAGGCCGGCGAGTTGGCGGTATTGTCAGACGGTGATGCGTTGCGACTGACCGCAGAGCAGGACAGCAGCTTTATCCTTGTTTCTGGCAAGCCGCTGAACGAGCCGGTGGCTAAAGGCGGACCATTTGTGATGAATACCCGTGCAGAAGTCGAGCAGGCCTTCGCCGACTATCGCAGTGGTCAATTAGTGCAATAACTCTCAAGCCCCGACTATGGCTTCATATTCGGGGCTTGAGTTTTTTAGAGCCTGATAAGTTTGCATCAATGTTCTGCCTGTAATGGTGCAAGGCTCAGAGTTTAAAACACCAGCTGTCCGCGAATCTGCAAGGCTTTGGCTTGTTGTTTGGTTTGTGCCGTCTGGTTTAGATCAACATGGTTGTAATTAGCCATAAAACGCACCGATTGAGTGGCGTACCAGTTCAAGCCCACGGTCCATAACTCGGCTTTATTATCTGAACGTATGCCATTGTGTTGCCCTTGAAGATGGGCGTCTGAATAACGCACCACCAGCTCAAAGGCACCATAGCCACCTTCGTTGAGTGCTTGTGCCGGTCGAATTCCACCAATACGACCTGTGGATGCCTGATAACCGCGGCTTTCTCCAGTCAGCATGTAATTACCGGCAATCGTCCAGCCCTGTTGCTGGCGATGCTGTCCTGCACTGTTGATCTGCTGTTGAAACCATTCCGATTGCATGGACCATGGACCGCGAATATAGGCCGCTTCCAGTCCATAGGTTTGGCTGCTTCGCACTGACTCCAGTCTGCTTTGGAAAAGATCTGCACTGGCAATGCTGATTTCAGGTCGGCTGGAGAAGGTCAGATCCCGGTATTGCCGTCCCGCATCTGAATGCGTATTACGATAATTCTGGTAGTAGGATGAAATACCCAGATGCAAATGCTGCTGATCGCGACTATAGGGAGCATAGCTCAGGCGAGAACCGATACCATAGCGACTGTCCTGATAATTCGCTCGGGATTCGCCCAGCCAACCGGCGGTTGCCCATGACCAGGATTGTCCGCCGCCAGTCAGGCTGAGTCCGTTTTGCCTGCCAGCGCTGAACAGATTACTGGGCAAGCTGCGTTCCATCAGACCTATATTGCCAATACCGGTCAATGCTTCCAGTCCGCTGGGCATCTTGTGGCGGCCCAGCGTGATATTGACTGCATCAAATCCGCTATAGCCAATAAACAGATCGGTTGCATTGGTCTGATTGCCGGCAAAATCAAATTCCAGTTTGTATTGCCAGTCATTATGAACATGTCCTTGCATGCCCAGCCTGGCGTTACGGATTCGGGCATCTGTTTCACGACTGCTTGATGCTTGCTTGATCACGCCGTAATCGGTATGTAATCGACCGCCAATTTTGACGGCAAATGCCTGATCATGACTTTCGACTATTAAACCGTTGGCATCTAGTGTGACCGTATCTGGAGCTTTTGTGGGTTCAGCTGGGCTGACAGCCGCCATCAGTTGTTGATAGTCTTGCGTTGAAAGGTTGCCGTTATGGTGAAGTAATTCAATCAAACGACTGAGCTGCTGAGTTTCAGCCATGACGGGACTTGTTATTAACAAGCTGCCGATAGCCAGGCTGGACGAGATGAATCTGTTCATATGCGCTCCTTGATACTGCTGATATGTATGCTGCAGGGTCAGTATAGGAAAGCAATTGCCTGTTCATCAGATGTTAATGTTGTGACAAATTTCTGTTCATCTTGACGCTATAACATAGGCAACTCCTCAACAAAGCATGGAGTTTTACGATGAAGACGAAATTGGTATGGGCACCTCTGGCAGTGATGATGGCATTTTTGCCACTGCATGTAAGCGCAGATGTGGCGCAGTCATGTGTGATGCCAACGGAAGATGAAGTGGCTCAGTTGTTTGAACGCTGGAATGCCTCGCTGGCAACCGGTGAGCCTGCAAAGGTGGCCGCCAACTATCTGGACAATGCAGTGTTGTTGCCAACCGTTTCCAATGAAATGCGCACCAGCACGGAAACAATCGAAGCTTATTTTGTTGATTTCCTTGAGAAAAAGCCGCAAGGTGTGATTGACCAACGAGTGATTACACGCAGCTGCAATTCAGCATCAGACGTGGGTATTTATACCTTTACCTTCGATGATGGTGAACAGGTCCAGGCTCGCTACAGCTATATCTACGACTATGTCGATGGCCAATGGCTGATTCGCCATCACCATTCATCAGCAATGCCTGAATAAGTTCGGCAATCACTGAATAAATCGAAAAGGCTGGCAATTTTGCCGGCCTTTTTTATTCATCACTCAGGCAATAACCCATGCCGCGAATGGTTCTTATGTACTGAGTTTGAAAGGGCTCATCAATCTTGCGGCGTAATCTTCTGATATAGACATCTACGACATTGGTCAGTGGGTCGGCATTTGCTTCCCAGACGTTGGTCAGAATCCGTTCACGACTGAATACCTTGCGCGGTGCAGACATCAGTAATTCCAATAAGCGCAGTTCAGTGGCTGTCAGATTAAGCAGTGATCCCTTGCACTTTGCCTGCATAGTGTCCAGATCCAGTTCCAGATGAGCAAATTGCAGCAGTCTCGATTCAGTGGCATTCAAGTGGCGATTGGCCAGCACTTCAATGCGCGCCAGTAATTCTTCAAACGCAAATGGCTTGCCCAGATAATCGTCGGCACCATTACGCAGGCCTTCGATGCGTTGATTAACATCAGACAGTGCTGACAACATCAGGATTTTTACGGGCAGTTTTTGAGCGCGAATTAACTGACATATCGTCACACCATCCTTGTTTGGCAACATGCGATCCAGAATCAACACGCGGGGCTGCCGGGCTATGGTTTCTGACAGTACATGGTCGCCATCACTGACTACCGAGACAAAATAGCCTTCGGCCTTGAGCCCACGATAGAGAAAGTCAGCGACTTTCTGATCATCTTCTGCAATCAATACATTCATTCGTGTTCATCCATGAGAGGTAATTCGATTTTCACTCGGGTGCCTTCTCCGAGTGTGCTTTCCACGGCTATCTGGCCATGATGTGACTCAATGATATAACGGCACAGGCACAAGCCGATCCCAAGCCCATCGGGTCTAAGTTTACGAGCGCCATCTGCTCTGAAATAGCGGTCAAAAATATGCTGTTGATCATCGTCTGAAATACCAATACCGCTATCTGCAATAATGATTTCCACAACGCTGTCGACTTGAATTGTCAGTGCAACAGGCGTTTTGGCTGGCGAGTATCTGGCAGCATTGTCCAGTACGATAATCACGGCTTGTTGAATCTTGTCGAGATCGATCAGCAGTGCGTTATGGAGCTTTTCATCAGGGATATATTCAAAACTGTGCAGGGTAATGCCATGTTGCATCAGTGCTGCCGCTGCCTGTTTTGAAAGTGATTGAGCAAGTTGCTCAACGGTCACCGAACGCAGGCGTAATTGCATTTCCTGATCACCGCGAATCAACATCAGCAGATCATCAATCCTGTCAGAAAGTTGATTGGCCGTGTCTGCAATGCGCAGCAAGCTCTCTTTGTAGATTTCCGGCGATTTGTCCTGTCCTCGCAGGCTGATTTCTGCCTCACCACGAATGGCCGTGGCCGGCGTGCGCAGTTCATGACTGACGTCAGCCAGAAAACGCTTTTGCTGCTGTTCGGCAGATTGTAGTTGTTCAATCGCGTGTTGCAGCTGGCGTGTGCGCTCAGTGACTTTTTGTTCGATCTGTCTTGAGTGTTCTTCTTCCTTCTTGAGCGAGTTTTGCAAGCTGGCGGCCATCTGGTTAAAGCTGCGCGACAGCATGGTGAACTCTGAATGACCCTGTTCGGGGAGTCGATAGCTGAGGTCGCCATCCGCCAGTGCCGAGGTGCCTTTGAGTAGTTGCTCAAGTGGTCGATACAAAGAGCGAGATAACAGCAGTGCCAGCAAAATAGCCGTGATACTGCCAAAAATCATCACGCCAATCACCAGGCTACGTACCGGCTCAGTGCTTCGGCAGCGGCAGTCTCGGCTTTTGCAGAACGCTGACGTTGCAAATCGATGGCCTCAGCTATGACATGCTTGAGATCCAGTCCTTCCAGATTGTCGAATATTTCAATCAGCAGTCGCCATAAATCAGGGTCAGAGAGAGGTTGAGCGTCTTTTTCTTCCAGGCTGCGTTGCAGAGCCTGAACATTGGTTTCGAGGATTGACAGCGTCTTCATCTGTTGGCTGATGGCGGCATAATCCTCGGCAGATTCAGCCAGTCTTTGGTCATGCAATATCAGCGCATTGAGATTTACCAGCTGGTTATTCATTTGCCGAAGGTAATTGTCTCGCTGATAGATTGGCGACTCCTTGACCAGCAGTGCCTGTGCGACCCAGACTTTTAATCGTTGTTTATCGGCGCCGAGCGAGATGAATTCGCTGAGCATCTGGTTGGCGATTCGACTGCGTTCAACGTGATAACTTGCCACTCCTGAAACCCAAACGGCAAGACCGGTTTGAAGCAAGGTAATCAGCAGCAGCAGAAAAAATGCCAGATAGAGTTTATGCCTGAACAAAGGCTTCTCCTATTAAGCGAGTGATGACAGTTTATAGAAAAGCAAACGAAGCTAAAAATCCCGGGCTGTTTTTGGCTCAACCTTTGGCAGTTTCAATTGTCATTAGTGAATAAGCAATCAAGCCCCCAACCAGCGAGGTATGTTATGAAACCCACGATGATGAGTTTAGCGCTATTGAGTTTTTCTGTATCGGCCAGTGCCGCAAGCGAGTGTCCGGACTTTCTGAACTTCGATTTGCCCAGATTACACAGCAATGACACGGTGAATCTCTGCGAGGTGGCAGCGGGCAAGCCACTGTTGGTGGTGAATACTGCCAGTCATTGTGGTTTTACCAAACAGTTTGAAGGCCTGGAGGCACTGCATCAGCAATATAAGGATGCAGGTTTGTATGTGATTGGTTTTGCCAGCAATGATTTTAATCAGGAAGCAGCCGATGAAGCCGAAGTGGCCAGAGTCTGTCAGGAAAATTTTGGCGTGACCTTCACCATGATTTCGCCAAGCTTTGTCAAAGGCTCGCGAGCCAACCCGGTGTTTCAGGCCATTAATGCCCAGAGCAAGGAGCCGGGTTGGAACTTCAATAAATACCTGCTCGATGGGCAGGGGCAGGTTGTAGAGCATTTCTCCAGTCGGGTCAAACCGTCTGATAAAAAGCTGACTTCAGCGATTGAGGCCTTGCTGCAGTAGTTCCTAGTAGACCAGTTGCAAGCGTGCCTGAACCAGGGCCGGATTGGCGCCGCGCTGATCATTGTCTCTGATTCGCAGTACTTTGACGTATTCTGTCAGCACGCTGATATTGGGATTGAGGATCCAGCTCAATCCCAGTGTTGCATTGTATTGATGACCGCCGCTGACATGCCGGTTTGACAGATCCAGACTGCTCAGTCGTAACCCTATTCGCCAGGCCCCGGGACCGCCGTGTTGAACATTACGTGCTGGTTTCAGGCGACCGAATGTACCTTTTTCGTGATTATATGGTTGCGGTTCACCCGTCAGAATCCATGACAGATCAACATGCCAACCATAAAAACCCAGCGTGTGTTTACCGGGCTGCTGATCGAGTCTGGCATCCGGCACCAGCAAATAATTGACTTCTGCCTGAACTGCCAGGCTGTCAATGGCAATGGCTTTTTCCAGTCCGAATAACCAGTAATCACGGGCAAAAAAATTACCGGTATCAATCAGGCGAGTGTCACTGATACGGGTTTCCGGGCGCTGGCGAAGTCGCATTTCACCACTACTGGCATTGTTTCGATAGGCAACGGCGAGTCCAAAATGTTGAATATCACCATCATCGCTGTGCGGGGCGAAAGTCGTGCGGGCTGTGATGCCATAGCGGCTATCTGCAAAGCCAGTTTCGGTGCCTGTTCGAAAGATACCGATAGCACGGGTATGGTGCCGACTGTGATGATGCAGTTCTACACCAAAAGCTCGTGTTGGCGATAGCAGACTGCTCAGCGAACGTTCCATAAAGGCTAAATCCCTGACGCTGGTCAGCGTTCCAGGCCAAATGGTTCTTTGAAATGACCAAGAGTGAAGCGATAGCCATTGTCGTTTCGATATCGCAATATGGCATCCCGAATCGCAGAACGGCCGTCACGGGCAAAATCATAGGTGAGATCCATCATCCAGTATTCGCCAAAGTCGACTTTGGCATTCAGCCGGGCACGGCGCACATTAGTGCCATCGGAAAAGTCGCTATGACGATCATTATCAAACCAGCCAGCATCCAGCTGTAATCGTGTTCCAAGCTGCCAGGCAAATTGTGAATCTGCTGATTGGTAACACAGCGGTAGCTGACATTTTGCTGTTTTGGCTGACTCTTCGGCCAGCAGCGGATTGGCAGACAGCAGTAAAAGGCAGATAAAAGTACGGGTAATAAACGACAATCCAGACTCCTTTCCAATGGCTGACAGCTCAGCCAGTGCCATAGGATAAAGGCTGGCTTCCCGAGGTTGTTAGTGAATTTATCCTGACATTGCCGAAACGCTATCTTGAGCAAATCATATTGATTAGACTGCAATGGATCAGTAGCACTGGCTGTTGAGAATTTTTCCGCTATTTTTTCAAAGATTATTCATGAAACTATCAAAACATATACTGGTGCTGGCTGTGGTGGCACTGATTGGCTGTAGCAGCGAGACCGCTGAAGTTGAAAATCGAATTCCTGTGATCGATATGACGGATCAAGACAGCATTCAGGAGAGTTTGAAGCAGATTCGTGCCAGCCTTTCCGAACAGGAGCTGCATCAATTGGCACAATCACTGAACATGCTGATGATGAATACCATGGCTGTGGTTGAGGAGCGGCTGGCAGAAGAAGATCCTGTTCGCCATCAACAATGCGCCAATGGTGAAATGGCTGATGTCAATGAACAGATGGAGTGCACGAACTGGCTGATGTCGGCAGTTGATGCTGAAATGAAACTGGCGATGGATGGTAAAACCGCCTACCAGTTGATTCATCAATACGGACAATAAACCTGACACATAAAAAACCGGCTAAGCCGGTTTTTTTATGTGTATCAAGCTTGTTTGAGGAAGGGATAGTCGATATATCCTCTCTCATCGCCGCCGTAAAAACTGTTCGGGTCAGGTTCGTTCAATGGCGCATCGTTGGCAAATCGCTCCGGTAGATCCGGGTTTGCGATGAACAACTTGCCGAAGGAGATCAGATCGGCTTTGCCGGAGCTCAGCGCTTCATTGCCAGAAAAATAATCGTAGTTGCTATTGGTCATATAGACACCATTCCACAGTTGACGTAACTGACTGATGTCAAAATAGGGACCGGCAGCTCCTAGTGTTTCAGCACCCATCTCAGTGATGTGTAAATATGCCAGCTTGAATCGGTTTAACTGGTCGACAACATAGCTGAAAGTCGCTTCCGGGTTGGAATCATAGAGGTCGTTGAAAGGTTGCAGCGGCGACAGACGAATACCAACACGTTTTGAATCCCATATCTCGCAGACAGCCTCAGTCACTTCCATCAACAATCGAGCGCGATTTTCGACACTGCCGCCATACTGATCTTCACGCTTATTGGTGCCGTCGCGTAAAAACTGATCCAGCAGATAACCATTGGCACCATGAATTTCAACCCCATCAAAACCGGCTTCTTTGGCACAGCGAGCAGCATGACGATACTGTTCGATAATGTGTTGAATTTCATCAACACTCAGTTCGTGAGGAGTCTCGTAAGGTTTCAGGCCTTCATAGGTAAAGACTTCGCCTGCAGGCTTGATGGCCGAGGGCGCGTAGGGCAATTGTCCGTTTGGCAGCATTGATGAGTGAGAGACGCGTCCACAGTGCCAGAGTTGAACAAAAATCAATCCTTGTTCGGCATGAACAGCATCTGTGACTTTTTTCCATCCGTCGATTTGAGCCTGGCTGTGAATGCCGGGTGTCAGCGGGTAACCCAATGCATCATCCGCAATTTGTGCTCCTTCACTGATGATAAGTCCTGCACTGGCTCGTTGGCGGTAGTAAGTCACGTTCATTTCTGTCGGCACCAGACCCTCACCGGCACGATTGCGTGTTAAAGGGGCCATGACTACTCTGTTTTTCAAGGTCAGATCGCCGATCTGAATGGGGGATAACAGGTTTGTTGGTTGGGCATTACTGTGATTCATTGGGACTCCTGTGGCGGAACTGGGGGCTAATAAGATGAACAAGCCCTCGAATGCAGAAACGATTGCTGAATGAGTTTATCGTTGCAGAAACTTTTATAAAGGCTTATTTGTAGAACAGTTTGTTCTTGTATTGAGAATAATTTGTGAGTTATCAGAAACATCAGGAAAGGCGGACCGAGTCGGGCAGGCCGACTCAACCTGAGCTTAAGCTACTCGCTGTCTGCTTGTTCAGAGCTTGATGGTTGAGTGAGCAGTTCCCGTATGAAGGCCATCTCTTCAGGCAGTTTTTCACAATGCGAAATATCACCACTACAACGAACACAGGCATAGGCATACCAACCGGCATCAATCACCCGATCACGATGCGGTTCAGGGACTTGACCTGCGGTGCCTACCAATGAGCTGGCGCGTGCCAGGATATAACCATGTTGGCGTTGGCATTGCATCTGTTGCATGGGATCGTCGAAATTGTATTGCTGTTTGATTTGCATGCCGGTTTGATACAGATACTGCATTTCGACATAAACCAGTCGAAGCGGATCGCCCGTACCCAGTTGCGATACGGCGCCCGCCTGAGCGAGTAGTGGAAACATCAGCAACAAAGCCATCAGTTGGGTTTTCATGGGGCATTCCTGGGTACAATCTGCATCATCGCAGTCAGTTATCAATATCTTCCAGCAAAGTTCACGCTTTGCTAGCGTTCAGAATCAAGCACCAGGCGTGAAGACAGAGTGAAGCCTGATTCAGCTTTCAATATCCATCTTCATCACTCAGAATGTCAATCATGGACTTGTTTGATGATGAAATGATTGAGTTACAACCGTCATTGACCTTGATAAAAGGCATGGCGACCGCGCAGGCATCCCAGTTCTGGCAGTCGGTGATGACAATCAGCAGACAATCGCCATTCAGGAAAATGCAGACGCCCGGAGGACAGTGGATGTCTGCTGAAATCACTAATTGTGGAACGGTGGGCTGGGTCAGTGACCGGCAGGGCTATCGCTATGTCAATCGAGATCCGCTGACAGATCAACCATGGCCATTGATGCCTGTAACTCTGTATGAATTTGCCTGTGAGGCTGCGTCAAGAGCCGGGTTTGAGGGGTTCTCCCCGGATATTTGTCTGATTAACCGTTATCGAATCGCCAGTAAAATGGGGTTGCACCAGGATCGGGATGAGCGGGATTTTGCACAGCCGATTGTCTCAGTGTCGTTGGGCTTGTCAGCCAACTTTTTGTTTGGTGGCGAGCGACGTAATTCTTCGACACAGTCCATTCTCCTGGAACATGGTGATGTTTTGGTCTGGGGTGGGCCGTTACGCAAGTATTTTCATGGCATCAGCAAAATCTATCCCGGAGATGATCCGCTGACTGGTCCATATAGAGTTAATCTGACTTTTCGCCGGGCCTTGTAGCTTAGGCGGCCAGTCCGACTTTTCGTGCCAGCTCGACAGTTCGCATGCTGTAGCCCCATTCATTGTCATACCATGCATAGATTTTCACCTGGGTCTGATTAATGACCATGGTTGATAGGCCATCAATAATGCTGGAGCGAGGATCACCGCGAAAATCGCAGGAAACCAATGGCCGGCTCTCATAACCCAGAATGCCTTTCAGCTCCTGCTCAGCGGCCTGTTTGAGCAGTTGATTGACTGTGTCAGCATCTGTGGCTTTTTCAACCTCGAACACGCAGTCGGTCAGTGAGGCATTGGCCAGTGGTACTCGCACGGCATGACCATTGAGTCGTCCCTTCAATTCAGGAAAGATTTCGGTAATTGCGGTGGCACTGCCGGTGGTGGTGGGGATTAGATTGTTGCCCGACATTCGTGCCCGCCGCAGATCCTTGTGCGGCGTGTCGAGAATGGATTGGGTATTGGTTAGATTATGGATGGTGGTCATACTGCCATGTTTGATGCCAAGGTTTTCGTGTATGACCTTGACCACTGGTGCCAGGCAGTTCGTCGTGCAAGACGCTGCTGTGACTATCTGATGAACGGCGGGATTAAACAGATGATCATTAACACCCATCACAATATTCAGCACGCCAGATTGTTTGACGGGTGCAGTGACAACAACCCGTTTCACGCCCTGTTTCAGATACTGTTCCAGTAATGCTGTATCGCGCATTTTGCCCGAAGCTTCAATGACGACATCACATTGAGACCAGTCTGTTTCGGCAATGGAGCGATGATGGCTGACAGCAATCTGTTGACCATCGACGATGAGAGTGTTGTGGTTGGCGATTGCTTCAAATTGCCATCGACCATGCACCGAGTCAAAATTAAGCAAATGTGCCAGGGCCTCGGTGTCGCCTGCAGGATCATTGATCTGCACAAATTCAATATCCGGCCTAGCCCAGGCGGCACGTAAACACAGTCGTCCAATTCGGCCAAAGCCGTTAATCCCCACCTTGATCGACATAAAAACTCCTATTTCTGATAATTCCCGGAAAACCAGTGCCGAGTTCGATTGGCAAAGTAAACCAGTGACAGCATGACCGGGACTTCAACCAAAACGCCGACTACTGTTGCCAATGCTGCGCCTGAGTGCAGACCAAACAGTGAAATAGCCACAGCAACGGCCATCTCAAAAAAGTTTGATGTGCCGATCATGCAGGCTGGTGCCGCTATTTCATGCTCCAGTTTCATTTTCAAGGCGGCAAAATAGCCCAGTGCAAATATGCCGTAGGTTTGAATCAGTAGTGGGATGGCAATCAGCACAATCACCAGCGGTTGATTGAGAATGGTCTGAGCCTGAAAGCCAAACAGCAGTACTACGGTCGCCAGCAGCCCGGTGATTGACCATGGTTTTATTCTGGCGAGAAAGCCAGACAATCTGGCCTCGCCGCCACGATCCAGCATTAATTTACGGGTGTAGATGCCTGCCAGTAACGGCAATAAAACATATAGTGCTACTGACAAAACCAGTGTTTCCCAGGGCACTGTCAGATCCGTGACGCCCAGCAACAATGCTGCAATTGGCGCAAAGGCAAAGATCATGATCACATCATTGACGGATACCTGAACCAGAGTGTAATTGGCATTGCCTTTGACCAGTTGGCTCCAGACAAACACCATTGCCGTGCAAGGCGCCACGCCAAGCAGAATCATGCCGGCGATATATTGATCGGCGGACTGCGGGTCAACCCAGGGCGCAAAAAGTACTTTGAAAAACAGCCAGCCAATGGCGGCCATGGTAAAAGGCTTAACCAACCAGTTGATCACCAATGTCAGATACAGGCCCTGCGGCGCACGGCCGACTTGTTTGATAGCGGTAAAATCCACCTGCACCATCATTGGATAAATCATCAGCCAGATAAGGACAGCGACCAGCAGATTGACATGGGCCAGTTCCCAGTCAGCAATCAGTTGAAAGATCGAGGGTGCGATATTGCCCAGTATGACGCCGAGCACAATGCTTAAGCCGACCCAGAGACTGAGAAAACGTTCAAAACTCCCCATAGTCAGCACTTTTCCAGTTGATGCAATAATTCAGACAGTGCTTGTTTATCCAGCGTGGTGATATTTGATGCAAGCAAGCGGCTGATACGGTTGTCCAGTGTCTTCATGACATGGCTGACAATCTTGTTCTGCTGTTCGGCATCATCAATACGACTGGGATCAGGCAGCCCCCAATGTGCCTTGATCGCTTTGCCGAACCAGACAGGGCAGCTCTCGCCTGCAGCCTGATCACAGACAGTGATGACGATATCAGGATCAAAGTCAGATAATTGATCCCAGCTTTTGCTGTACAAATTACTGTGATCGATCTGCCGTTCAGAAAGGATCTTCAAGGTCAGCGGATGCAGTTCCCGGCTGGGCTGGCTGCCGGCACTGGCGACTTCAATTTCAGGGCCTGCCAGATGTCGGGTCAGGGCTTCAGCCAATTGGCTACGGCAGGCATTATGTGTGCAGAGAAAAAGTAATCTCACTGGCTCAAGCTTCATTCAGAACAGCAGTTAACTGAGCGAGCAGGGCGTTCGCCCATCTCCTGTAAGCGTTGGATTGCTTCTGAGTATGATGCGGGCGCATGGGTCAGCGTGCTGCTGATAACTGATTGCGCCCATTCCGGCATTTCAGGGTTTAGTCGATAGTACACCCACTGGCCCTGCCGTCTATCGAGCAGTAAACCAAGCCGTCTCAACTGACCAAGATGGCGTGATATTTTCGGTTGAGCCTGCTGCAATGCCTCGATAAGTTCACAGACACATAACTCATCTTCGGCAGCAATCAGTAGCAAGCAATGCAGGCGAGTATCATCAGCAAGCGCTTTGAACAGGGTGAGCGGATCAAGGATATTTTCAGACATGCGCAATCACTCAGAACCAAGGGACTGGTATATTATATTCGATTTCCCGAATATATGAAAATACGAATATGTTAGCTGATAAGCAGTTGCTGCTGGTCTATCTGAATCATGTCGCCAGCAACGATCTGGCGTCGCTTGCGTAGCTCGGTTTCGCCATTAACGCTGACCATGCCGTCGGCAATCATCTGCTTGGCTTCGGCTCCCGACGAGGCGATGCCCTCAAATTTGAGTATTTTGAATAGTTCGGTAGGAGACTGTTTGAGCTGGACGTGTGTCGTGTTGATCATGGCCTGTTCATGTGGAAGTCAAAAGGCAGCGGAGAACGCTGCCTTTTGGAGTGAATATCAGCTGACAAAGTTGATCAGGATACCTGCGGCCACCGCAGAGCCAATAACACCGGCGACATTGGGGCCCATGGCATGCATCAGCAGGAAGTTGTGTTTATCAGCTTCCAGACCAAGTTTGTTGGAAACCCTTGCCGCCATAGGTACAGCAGAAACACCGGCAGAGCCGATTAGCGGGTTGATAGGTTCCTTGATGATTTTGTTGAGGATTTTCGCCATGATGACACCGGCAGCAGTACCAATGGCAAAAGCGACGATACCAAGTGACAAAATTCCCAGTGTGGTTGGGTTCAGGAACGACTCGGCATGTAATCTTGAGCCCACGGCGAGTCCCAGGAAGATGGTCACGGTATTAATAAGTGAGTTCTGTGTGGTATTGCTTAAACGATCAACAACCGCACATTCTTTCATCAGATTACCAAAACAGAACATTCCCAGCAGGGGAGCCGCATCTGGCAGCAGAAACGCGACCAGTATCAACAGTAACAGCGGGAACAGAATCTTTTCGCGCTGCGAGACATGACGTTGCTGATGCATGCGAATCTTGCGTTCAGCTTCTGTAGTCAGTGCACGCATGATCGGCGGCTGAATCAGCGGTACCAGCGCCATGTAGGCATAAGCCGCTACGGCGATGGCACCCAGTAAGTCTGGAGACAATTTACTGGCCACGTAAATCGCGGTTGGGCCGTCGGCACTGCCGATAATACCGATTGCTGCGGCATCACCCAGGCTGAAATCAAAAATGCCGAAGTAGGAGAGCAGAACTGCGCCACCGAGTGTTGCAAAGATACCGAATTGAGCGGCCGCACCGAGAAACAGGGTTTTTGGATTTGCCAATAGCGGACCAAAGTCGGTCATTGCGCCGACGCCCATGAAAATCAGTAATGGAAAGGCACCGCTTTCGATACCGATGGTATACATCATGTGAAGCAGACCACCCGGCTCGGCAATGCCGGCAGCCGGAATATTTGCCAGTACCGCACCAAAACCAATCGGTACTAACAGCAGGGGTTCAAAGTTTTTCTTGATTGCCAGATAAAGCAACAGCATGCCAATCGCAATCATCACCGCCTGACCGAGTTCGATCTGATACAGGCCGGTGTTTTCCCATAACTGCAAAAACTTTTCCATTCAGAGATCCTCAGCCGACAGACAACAGGGTTTGGCCGACTTTAACACTGTCGCCCGGTTTGACCATGATTGAACTTACAGTGCCGCCTTTTGATGCGACGATTTGAGTTTCCATTTTCATCGCTTCAAGAATTAGCAGTACGTCACCTTCCTGAACTTCCTGTCCTTCACTCACTAAGACTTTCCAGATATTTCCAGACAGTGGAGCGCTGATGGGTTCTCCACTGGCAGCAGGTGTTGCTGCTGGTGCTTGCGTTGTGGTCGCTACCTGGCTGATATCGCCACCTGCATTGACTTCAACGACATAAGACTGACCGTTGACATTGACGGTGTATGTCTCAGGGCCTGATGACTGAGCTGAGCTGCTTGATGCTCCGCTCTGCGCGGCTGTTTCCTGAGTGGGAACAGGCTCAAAAGCATCGGGATTGTCACGATTTTTCAGGAATTTTACGGCTGTCTGACTAAACAGGGCATAAGTCAGCACATCATCGATTTGTCTGTCGCCTTGCTCAAGCTTGATGTTTTCTTGATCAGCCAGCTGAACCAGTTCGCTGGTCAGTTTTTCCATTTCTGGTTCGATCAGATCCGCCGGTCTGCAATCAATGACTTGCTGACCATCGGCCAGCACTCGTGCTTGAAGCTCCTGATTGTAAGGTGCGGGAGCTGCGCCATATTCACCGCGCAATACGCCTGCTGTTTCTTCAGTAATTGATTTGTAACGTTCGCCGGTGAGGACATTGATAACGGCTTGTGTGCCGACGATCTGGGAGGTTGGAGTGACCAGCGGGATGAAACCGAGGTCTTCGCGCACTCTGGGAATTTCAAGTAATACTTCATCCATTCGGTCGAGTGCATTTTGCTCGCGTAGCTGACTTTCCATATTGGTCAACATTCCGCCCGGCACTTGAGCTACCAGAATGCGTGAGTCAACACCACGCAGCGAGCCTTCAAACTTGGCATATTTCTTTCTGACTTCACGGAAGTAGGCGGCGATCTCCTCAAGTAAGGTGATGTCCAGCCCGGTATCACGATCAGTGCCATGGAAAATGGACACGATGGATTCTGTGGCTGAGTGACCATAGGTCATCGACATTGAAGAAATGGCACTGTCGATATGGTCAACCCCGGCTTCAACACTTTTCATGATAGTGGCGGTGGACAAACCGGTGGTCGCGTGAGAGTGCATGTGGATAGGGATGTTGACGGCAGCTTTGAGGCTGCTGACCAGTTCGAAAGCACTGTAGGGGGTTAACAGTCCAGCCATGTCTTTGATGCATAGTGAGTTGGCGCCCATCGACTCGATTTGCTTGGCCATTTCAACCCACATATCCAGCGTGTGAACCGGACTGATGGTGTAGGCCATGGTGCCTTGTGCATGGCGGTCGTTTTCCAGTACGGCCTTGATAGCCACTTCCAGGTTGCGCGGATCATTCATCGCGTCAAACACCCGGAATACATCAACGCCGTTAATGGCAGCACGCTCTACAAATTTTCTAACGACATCGTCAGCATAGTGACGATAGCCCAGCAGATTTTGTCCTCTCAGCAGCATTTGCTGGCGGGTGTTTGGCATGGCAGCCTTCAGACTGCGGATGCGGTGCCAGGGATCTTCACCCAAATAGCGGATACAGGCGTCAAAAGTTGCGCCTCCCCAGCTTTCGACTGACCAAAAGCCAACTTGATCCAGTTTGTCAGCGATGGGCAGCATGTCATCAAGTCGCATCCGTGTTGCGAACAGCGATTGGTGGGCATCACGCAGAACAACGTCGGTGATGCCTAGGGGCTTCTTTGCTTCGGTCATATTCATGGCCTTGGATTGGATTTAATTATGAAATCTGGGATCAGTTTTTCTTGTTGCGGCGGTATTTGTGGATGGCCGCAGTGAGGATAGGGATGATGGGCTGGTCAGAAGCAAGTCTGGCTGGTTTTTCCAGTTTGCTGTGAGCGAGCACTGCGGTCGGCGCAGGAATGCCTTCTTCTGGTAATTTGCCGACGCTTTTTTCATATTTTGTGATGACCCACGACATTATGGTGGTTGCCAGCACCAACACGGTCAGGAACACAAATACAAAGCCCATACCGAGCATCATCAGGTTGAGACCATCGGTCAGCAGATTGTAATCATCCATCTTTTCGAACCTCACAATTTTTTGATGAACCTGTTAGCTGAACAGTCACAAAACAGGTTGACCTAACGAGCCATTATAACATTCTTGAGCACTGTCACGATGTTTCCTGACAATCTCTTCGATGAGTGACTGTATCAGCTTGACGATTAGCAAAACGAAACAGAATAATGGCTGCAAGCTCTGTTGAATAGTCAATAACCATCTTTATCGAGCCTTGGTTCAGGTTACCCACACAGGACGAGAATTGCCTGAATGAACCTCTCGGCATTGATGGCCACAAGCACCACAGAACCGACACTCTGGTAAAGCCAGGGTGCTGAATGGACATGGCACTCCGCTTGGTTCGCAGTTAGATTCTGCATGGCCTGCCTTTGCTGTGATGCAAGTTCACGACACATTTGGATTTTTAGATGGAACATCATGTCCCTCTGATAAGCACACTGGCTGCCGGCTTCGGTCTAGCACTCATTATCGGTTTTATCGCCGAAAGACTCAAAATTCCGGCACTGGTAGGTTATCTGCTTGCAGGCATCATTATCGGCCCGCACACACCGGGATTTATTGCTGATATTGAAATTGCAGCTCAACTCTCTGAAATCGGAGTGATGTTATTGATGTTCGGTGTCGGCTTGCACTTTTCGATCAAAGATCTGATGTCAGTGCGCAAAATATCTATTCCCGGGGCGATTGTGCAAATGAGCTTTGCCACCGTGCTCGGAATGCTGGTGGCTATCTGGTGGGGTTGGGATTGGTCTGTCGGTCTTGTATTTGGCTTGTGTCTATCATGTGCCAGCACGGTAGTACTGTTAAAGGGTTTGGAAGCGCAAGGTGCGCTAGACAGTGTGAACGGGCGTATTGCGGTCGGCTGGTTAATTGTCGAGGATATTGCCACCGTAGTGGTATTGGTGATGTTGCCAGTCTTGGCTGGTTTATTAGGCAGTCAGCTGGTTGCTCAGAGCGATTTGCCCCTCTGGCAGAGTATTGCCAAGGTGGCAATTCAAATATCCGCTTTTATGGCTGTGATGTTGATTGCAGGGCGTAAGCTGATTCCCTGGCTGCTCTGGCATATCGCAGGAACAGGGTCCAGAGAGCTATTCACTCTGGCAGTGATTGCTGCCGCTATCAGTATTGCCTGGGGAGCGGCGGCGTTGTTTAGTGTGTCATTTGCACTTGGCGCATTTTTTGCCGGCATGATGTTAAGAGAATCAGAGTTCAGCCATCGAGCCGCCAGTGAATCATTGCCATTGCGTGATGCTTTTTCAGTGCTGTTTTTTGTTGCAGTAGGTATGTTGTTCGATCCGTCCGTGATCTTCGCAGAACCAATTCATGTATTGGCTACCGTGGTGATTATCGTGCTCGGAAAATCAATTGCAGCGATGGTGATCGTGTTGGCATTTCGTTATCCACTCAACACAGCGTTAACGGTGGCCGCGAGTCTGGCACAGATAGGTGAGTTTTCATTTATTCTGGCTGGACTTGCCCTGACGCTTGGCCTGTTGCCAGCGGAAGCGCTAAACCTGGTACTGGCAGGTGCCATTATTTCCATTGCGATCAATCCTCTGTTGTTTCGCACCATCAAGCCTGCACGCGAATGGGTATTGTCCCGGTCTTCATTGGCGCGTCAGCTTGAGCGACGTCAGGGACCTTTTGCTGAACTGCCTATGTCCGTACCATCGAAGTACCTTAAAGATCAGGTCGTCATTGTCGGTTTTGGCCGTGTTGGCAGTCGGGTTGCGGAGATGCTGAGTCAACTGAATATTCCTTACGTGGTGGCAGAGCAAAACCGCGAGCAGGTGGAAGCCCTGCGTAAACGTGGAATCCCTGCAGTTGAGGGTAATGCGGCAGATCCTGCGGTATTGATTCAGGCGCACATTACCAATGCGGCAATGATGGTGGTGGCCATGCCCGATGCGGTCAATGTCCGCTATATGGTTGCAACTGCCAAAAAACTGAACCCTGAGATTGAAATAGTGTTGCGTACTTACAGCGAGGAAGAAGCCGAGATGTTACACAAGGACAATATTGGCACCGTCTTTTTTAGTGAGGATGCACTCGCCAGCAGTATCAGCCAGCATATCAGCGAGCGTATGCAAGCTCAGTAGTAAGTAATTCAAGCAACGGAATAGAAAAATCAATGAACCCATCGGCGGATGATTTATGGTTTTTACCTCTTGGTGGAACCGGCGAGATCGGTATGAATCTCAATTTATACGGTCATAACGGACGATGGTTGATGGTTGATTGTGGTGTCACTTTCGATGCTGAAACGGATCTGGATGGCGAGGTGATTGTTTCGGATAGACCGCATGTACAAATGGCCGACCCTCAGTTCATTGTCGATAGGCAGTCATTGCTGGACGGTCTGGTGATTACCCATGCACACGAAGATCACATCGGGGCCGTTGCGCATCTCTGGCCGAAATTAAAATGTCCGGTTTACACCACGGCGTTCACCGCCGAGATGCTGCGTAGAAAATTGCTGGAGGTCGGCCTGGCAGACGAGGTGCCAGTGACTATCGTGGAAGCCAATGCTATCGTCGATATTGGACCTTTTCGTGTTGAATGGTTGCGGCTGACACATTCAATCCCTGAACCTTTTGCATTACTTATTACAACGCCAGCAGGTAAGGTATTTCACACCGCAGATTGGAAACTGGATGCCGCACCGGTGGTGGGTAAGCCCTATGACTCAAAAATGTTTCAGCGTCTGGCCAAAGAGCAGATTGCAGCAATGGTGTGTGACTCCACCAATGCCAATGTGCAAGGTTGGTCAGGTTCGGAAGCCGACCTTTATCAGGGTTTGAAAACGCATGTTGAAAATGCCAAAGGGCGTGTTGTCGTCGCTTGTTTTGGCAGCAATATAGCCCGGTTACACACCCTTGCCAGAATTGCAGCGGAAACGGGGCGACATCTCGGCATGTTGGGGCGATCACTCTTAAACACACTGTCGGCGGCAAGAAGTACCGGCTTATGGAACTCAACTGAGACGCTGGTTGATTCCAAACATTTGGGATATCTCCCGGCGGACAAGCTCCTGCTGGTGGCGACCGGAAGTCAGGGAGAACCGAGAACAGCACTCAACAGACTCAGTATGCGCAGTTATCGGGATATGCAACTGGAGCCGGGGGATACGGTAGTATTCAGTTCAAAAGTCATTCCAGGCAATGAACGTGCTATCGCTGCCATGATTGAACGGTTAAAGAGCCAGCAGGTTGATATCATTACAGCGGAGAATAGTCGTTTGCCAATTCATGCCTCCGGACACCCCGCGGCAGATGAGTTGAAGTCTATGTATCAGTGGGTAAAGCCTGATTGTGCGATCCCGGTTCATGGTGAGATGCAGCACCTTAAAGCCAATGCTGGCATTGCAAAATCGGTGGGTGTCAGATTACAACTGCTGGGGCTCAATGGTGACTTGTTTCTCATCGCACCGGTGCCAGGGATTCGCAGAAATGCGGTTAAAGCGGGAAGACTAGGCCTGAAAAACGGCAAACTGATTCGGATATGAGATAAGCGTCAGGCTTTTACGTCGAGACGAGGTGCACGCCTGTCTGACGAGACTCTTCGTTCGATGGTGACTTTTTGGTTCCTGTGATGTCTGCGCTCGTACTGTCTGCGTCTTTCCTGACCGGATTCATCGGGCGTTCTGTCTTCAACTTTGGGCACGGGGACAGTGACCTGCGTACTAGGCGTGTATACGAATAGCGGTTGAGAAAGTCTGGGAATCTCGTTCATTACCAAGGCCTGTTTATCGTTACAACTACTATAGCGGTTTGATTTTCAAACACTTTAGCAATAAGTATGCTGGGGTAAGCAAAAAAGGATGAGCATGAAGGCAAGGTTGAAAATCGGTTTGGCTCTGGGAAGTGGTGCTGCCCGAGGCTGGGCTCACATAGGTGTGCTCAAGGCACTTGAGGCAGCAAAAATTCGACCTGATATTGTCGCAGGCAGCTCAATTGGTGCACTGGTGGGAGCGGCTTATGCGGCAGGCAACATGAGCGTGCTTGAGCAGGCATTGATGAAGCTGACACGATTACAGACAGCGCGTTATTTCACTATCAATACAGGCTTTACCGGATTTATCAACCAACAAAGGCTACATGCTTTTTTGAGCGATCATGTGGCGGCCGAAGCACTGCAGATCAGTGATTTGCAAGTGAAGTATGCCAACGTCGCCACACAACTGAATACCGGAAGAGAAGTCTGGCATACCTCAGGATCTGTGCTTGATTCTGTCTGGGCTTCCATGGCAGTTCCGGGCTTATTTCCGGCCGTCAAGATTGATGATCACTGGCTGGTTGATGGAGGGCTGGTAAACCCGGTGCCAATCTCGGTCTGCAGGGCACTGGGAGCTGACGTAGTCATTGCTGTTAATTTGAATGGTGATATCGTAGGCAAGCACTTTGAACGAAATCTACAACAAACTGTCCCAGCCGAACAACCGCCCGATGATTTTAACTTATTCGACAAGTTGAGTGACTATGTTGGTAAGCAAAAAGAGCGTCTGTTTGCCAGTGGGCACGACGAGCAACAGCCGCCGGCATTGTTTGATACCATTGCAGCATCCATCAACATCGCTCAGGATCGAATCACACGAAGCCGAATGGCAGGCGATCCGCCAGATGTGTTACTGCAGCCTCGCTTATCACATATCGGCTTACTCGAATTTTATCGGGCAGCGGAAGCCATTGAAGAAGGCTACGCCTGTGTTGAAAAAATTCTGCCTGACATAGAGCTGTGTCTGGGCCGAGGTTGATGATGATTGTCAGCCAGCTGTTCCTTACTTAAACTTGCGCATCCAATTGTGAGCTGAATCGAAGATATGGAATTTATCATACTGATTTTTTTAGTAATTTTAGTTGGGTTGTTTTTGCTCTGGAGTAATCGTCGCCGCGATAAGCAAAAGCAACAGACAATCCCTTACATCAAACATCCATCGTTGCTTAATCAGAATGAATACCTCTGCTTCAAGGCCATCAAGCAAGCGGTTGGCGAGCGCTACGATGTGCATTGCAAAGTTCGCTTGTCGTCTATCATTGCTGTCGATAAGAACATCAATAAATCCCTATGGGCCAGTGCTACCGAGCGCCTGAGTAAACGTAAGGTCGATTTTTTGCTGACCGATGCCGAGAACAGTCAGATTGCCTGTGTCATCGAGCTGGATGACAGCAACCCTCATCGTTCAAGAAAACCGCGTGATGTTTTCAGCCGGGAAGTGCTCAGCAATGCCAAAGTGCCCTACATTCGTCTGGATACCATGCCAGTCTATGACGCCGAAGAACTTTCTGAATTGATAAGCACTGCGGTTACACCACCAGCTCAGGCGTCGCTTGAGTCGGAGCCGGAAGTAGAAATTGATTTCAAAGTAGTGATAGAGCCCGAGGACAGTGCTGAGCGCCAACGTCGCTCAAACTAGAACTTTGCGCGTTCACTTCTGAACCGACAGATTCCCAGCCCACCAACGCCACAACCAGCTTCTTGAGAGTCGCACTGTATGCTGGTTTATCTGGACAATTCATTTAATGCTGGATTGTTTTTATCTATCTTGTTTGTTATTGATTATTTTCCGATGATGGGTCGTGACTAATTGAGGAATGGGTCTCAAAACATAATCCCAT
>NZ_APHR01000041.1 GCF_000349205.1 Methylophaga lonarensis MPL
TTTTTGTTTACTGTTGCTTATGCTGACGCTTGGAATTTCAGCTCCGATAGGCATGCTGGCGCTGATACCCGTGTTATTTTGATTTGCTTTGCTGGTCGCTGTATCTTGGACACTTTCGATGTTAAGGTCACCCGCGACGTCAACAATCACTTGTTTACCGCTGGCATTGGCACCAATCAAATTTGTGTCTTTGCCGGAATTCAATGCCAACACTTCTCCGGCAGACACCTGAGTATTGTTGTAAATGAGACTATCGCTATTCGCGTTGCCTTTTCCTCGACTGGCTGCCAGATCAAAACTTAAACCTGTGCCCTCCCCGCCTACTCCAATAGACACGCCCATACTGGTGCTGCTGGATTTGTTTTTGCTTTGATTGGTTTCTCTATCCGCACTAGCAATCAAGTTCATATTTCGTGCGGCATCAAGTGAGAGGTTTTTATCAGCAGAAATCTGACTTCCAACTACAGTCAAATCATCCTGCGTTGCTGTGATAGTGATATCACCACCTGCCTTCACTAAACTGCCTTGGTTGTTAGTTAAGCTAGAGAGACTGGAGCTTTCACTTTTACTGCTGCCAACACTGACGCTAACTCTGACGCCTGCAGAAGTGACTGTGTCCTTTATATTTCCTGCTTTTATGGCATCCACTGTGCCTTGGCTTTCTTCTATAAGTTTCGCCCTGTTTGCATAAGTTTGTAATGCGTTGAGTGATTTATTGCGACTACCTTCGCTTTCTAACGTCGCCTGGGCAGTATCTACAACATTCTGTGCAATATTAAGAACTTTACTTTGTGCGGAAAGCGTAAAACCACTTTGCTTAAACTTAGTCTCTTGACTGCTATCACGGGTGTTTTGTCCGGCAATGATATTGACCTGTTGGGCGCTGATATCGATATTGCCTTGTGGGGCAATTACATCACTGGCTTGTTGGGTGTAGGTGCTGCCACTCTGAATGGTGACATCGCCTTCGACACTGCCCACCGTACTTCCAGTGAGGTAGGTGCTGTCGGACGTTTGTTTAGTGCTAAGTTGGCTGCTACCCAGAGAGATGCTGGTGCTGGTGGCACTGAGGCCACTCCTTCTGGTTTTTCGTTCATGATATTCATAAGCGCTGTTACTGGCGGCGGTGATGTTAACATCACCACCTGCGGTTAAAGTTGTGCCGCTATCACTGATTACGTTGCTGCCACGAATATTCAGTTCGTTGCCTGATTGAAGCGTTACCGTATCGCCACTCAGGGTACTACTGATGCTGCTATCCGACTCAAAGATGTTTCGTTCAGTTGTTGTTTTGCTGCTGAAGGTACTGCTTCTCCTTACTCTGCGTGCGGAGTCGAAGTTGCTGGTTTCCCGACCTTCTTGAATGTTGATAGCCTGCGTTGCGGTGATACTAATTGCACCGGCATTGCTGTTGATAGTGGCTGCCGTTGCCGTAAAATCATTACCTGCGTTGAAGGCAATATCACCTGTCGAGTTAATGAACGTACCGACGTCCTGTATACCACCATGACTGACATAATTTCTGGCATTGCGAACGCTGCTGTTCTGCTGAGCAACCTGTACTGTGCCAAGCGTGATGTTTTCTCCGGCGTTAATCTGTGTGCTGGCCGCTTCGCCTTGATTGACGATACTGGCGGCCATCAGGTTAACGTCGTTGCCTGCTGTCGCAATCAGGACGGCATCGGGATTGCTGACATAAAGTCCGGCAACACGGTCGATATTGGTCCGACTGAAGCGGTTGGCTCCGACACGCTGCGAACTGCTCTGTGTCGTCGTTTGAAGTGTAATGTCATTGCCAGCTTCCAACCACATTACATCAGCGGCGCTCACTTGACCGCCAATAATGTTGATATCGTTGTCAGCTTGTAACACTGTTGTCTCTGCCACCATCTGACCACCCAGGTTGTTGATGTTCTCAGCACTCAGTGCCATCAACGTGCGACCTGCAATGGTGCCTTCATTCACTAAATCATCCGTGACATTCATGGTGACCGTGTTGCCTGCCATCATACCGGTGCTTGGCTGCAAATCTTCTGATTGAGGTCTGATATACACTTGTGGAACCAGGGCTTGAGTGGTTGTGCCATCTGCGAGTGTGACAGTTTGTTCCACCAGCCAGACAATATCACTGGTGAGCTGGGCCACCTGTTCGGCGGAAAGTGCCACCCCGGGGATAAGTTGCAAGGCTTCGACTTGCGTCAGTGCTGAAGTCATCAAAGCCTGGTATTGCGCTTCATCACTGGCATGTCCATCCAGAAATCTTCGCCCTGTCAATTGGGCAACTTGTTCACGCACCAAACGTTGCTCGTAAAAGCCATCACCTAATCGTTTCTGGGTAGTAGCCGGATCAAATGCCAGTTGCTGCATCATGTAGTCTGAACTCAACCAGCTGCGATAATTGGCAAAGCGCGGATTGGTTTCAATCAAATAAGCGGCGGCAATATCTGGACTGGGCTGAAACAGGCTATTGGTAGCGACTGGCACCGTCGCTGCTTCTACACTGGTACCACTTCCAGTGACTGACGTGTGTTGTGCAAACTCAGTGGTGGATAAATTAAACGTGGTGACAACATCAGCAGGGTTATATGGGCCGAGGTGCTTAATCCTATACTTGAATCCACTGCCGCTGCCGTCATAATCATAATAGTAGACATGACCACTGGAGCGTGCCCTGATCTCACCTTGCGTATTCAGGTTTTGCAAACTGGCGCCCGTGACATCAAGCGCACCGCCAGCAATGATCTGGCTATCACTGTTGAGAATGGCACCCTCAATCGTCATATCACCGCCAGAGAAAATCTGGCCAGGTGCGGAATCAATTACCCGAGTTTCTCGTGTCACGGTGGTGCCCAGATAACGATGATATTCTCTAAAGGTATAGTTACCTGCGGTACGCCAGGAAATGCTCTCATCTCCAATTCGTGCACCAGGATAGTCGGCGGCATTCAAAATTACACTGGTATCTCTTGGCGTAAAAAGGTTAAAGCTGGCTGAGCCAATTTGCACAAGCTCCGTCACCAGATTGGCATTCAGATTCTGTAATTCGGCAACGGATAATTTCAGGTCACCCAAGGCTTCTATGGTTGAGCCCTCATTGATGAGTAGATCTGCACTTCCAACAGCTTGACCGCCATTATCCAGACGACCTGCAATGGCCAAATCACCCGCACTGAATATCAGACTATCTTCAAGATTTTCAATCGTCTCGGCACCGATATCCAGACCGTCACGTGCTGCAATTACCGCCCCCGCATCATTTACAAGCTGAGCAACCTGAATGGCTAACTGATCGGCAAAAATACTGCCTGTTTCGTGATTGATAAGCGTCTCTGCATGGATCTGTGTTTGCACACCATCCATCAGGCCCCGGTTAACAAGTGTGTCCGCCACCGAGATGTGTGTGTGATGGCCTGCTATTTCACCATTGTGGGTATTGTCGATATTGTTTGCAGCAAGCTGTAGCGATTGACTTGCCAGAATAGTGGATTGATTGGTGATATCACCACTGGTTTGTAAATCAAGATGTCTACCCGCCTGAAGCTCACCGGTATGCAAATAATCTGCAACCAGATTGATGCTAATGTCAGTGTCTGCCCTGATGCTGCCATCACTTTCCATAGCTATGACATCGAGCTGGATATCGCTTGTCGCGCTGATAGTCCCGGCATTTTGTAACATGCCATCCGCCGTGATAATCACATCGCCTGCACTTGCACCGATATCACCGGCATTTCTAACGCCAAGGCCAGCTTCCGTTCCTATCATGTGTATCTTGCCAGCGTACATACCGCCCAAAGCTGCGACATCGACAGCAAATGCCGGGGCAGAATCTGGCGCTGCATCGATGGGACTGACATGGGTTTGATTGCCAAGCTTATCGACATTGACTTGATTCAGGCCGGTGGTGATATTGAGCGAGTTGGCCCAGATACCGGCATTGACATTGACTGCTTGCGCGATCACATCAGTAAAGTTGGATTGAGAAGTATCCAGCCCACTTCCCAGAAAGTTAATACTTCCGCCGCCGACTCGATAGCCGATCAGACTGCCGCTGTTGATGATGGGAGTGCCGGTCGTCAGCGTGGCACGATTGGCATTAATAAAACCGCAACCGCTACAGCTGATGCCAGCCGGATTGGCAATCACCACCTGAGCACGACTGCCAGCCACCTCGATATAACCATTCAGATAACTGGGATGATGACTGTTCACTTCGTTCAAAATCACTTTAGCAGTGCCGGCAGCAAGATTTGGATTACCCTGAACCCAGCCACCAAGTTGGGTCTGAGTATTGTTATTGCTGTTGTTGAGGATCGCACCTTGTGATTTCACATCGAACTGCTGATAACTGTTACGCGAAACACCCGCAGCACTCGGCGTCTGAATATTCACCAACGGTAACCCGTTTGCTGTTTCAAAAATAATGGGTCTCTGATTAGCGGGTGCCGATGGATCAGCAATGATGTCGGCACTGACGACACGGCTCATCATGATAAGGCCACTTACAACCAGTATGGGAAGCAATAACAAACGAGGCTGAATCTTGTTATCCGGACAGGTGCTTGTAGATACCGCTTGTCTGCTCTTTGATGAATGACTTCCGGCATTTTCAGCAACGACCATCATCAAGCCACGCGCTTTGTTAAAAACAACCCTGAATTTATTTTTGTTCATCGTTTTTAGTCCCTTATCGCAGATGATTCAGCGAAGCTTCAATCAGAAGGTCAAATTCAAATTGAAACCTGTCGTCGTACTGGCGGTTTGAAATCCTTTGGGTTTCTTGAGTGCTTGTCCGACAAAAACGTCATAACTAAAACCGCCATACCCACCTCTGAGGCCGACAACGGCTCCGGCTAACTGCCTGCCCAATAACAAATGACTGGATGGACCACTGACTTCACCGTAATCCAGCCCCACATATACCGCCTGTCCTGACTGATAAATCAGTGCACTCAACTCGTTACGTACAAACCAGCCTCTGTCAGCACTTAAGGACCATTGACCATCAAAACCGCGAACGGTGTATCGGTTGCCAATAGAAAAACGATCCTGAGCGGTTAAGGGTGTGAAGTTATATTGCGCACGCAGCTTTGAGGAGTAATACAGTGCTTGTTCGCCCCATGGCAGGCTAATATTGAACGGCAGATTGAACGCCAAATCAGCGGTCAAAATCTCCATGCGTGAAGTACCTTCACCGAAAGCTTCTTCAGGTGCCCTGAGCGCGTTGAATGCACCTGTGCCACGCTTAAAAGCCAGGTTGTAATCCAGGACTGAACGCCCGAGATACCATGTTTGGCTGAAGCCAAGTTCCCAGCCTGCGGTGCGACGTCTCTGCACCTCAATTTCGGTGTCGTCGATATAGTTGGATGACTTTCTGAAAAAACCTCTCAGGGAAACATAGGTTTTGTTAATGGCATCCCGATAGATCAATCGACTGGCTTTAATATCCGAAGTCTTGCTGCGACCGCTATAGACGTAGGACTGATTAATGCCCGAAACCGCCTGATAGTAGTCGTAACTGGATGCTGTGGTACTGAATAACCAGTATCCGAAAGGCAGCGAGTAGTGAATCGTCTGGCCGTCTGATCCACGTTTACCTGATTCGCCGCCGCCCAGATCACGGTTGTAATTCATGTAGAACAAATCATTGAGCATGAGCAGGTTGTCACCTGACACGGTAACGCCGCCTTGATATTTGCCGGTGGAGTCAAATCCGGCATCATCTGCACTGAAGGTCACTCGAAATGGAAAGCGCTGCTGATATTGAATCAAAACATCACTTTCACCGGGCTGTGCCTCAGGTCCTTCTGCAGGTTCGATCTGGATATCAACATCTACAGTAGGTACGCGTTTAAAGTTTTCCAGGCCTTGCTCAATGTCTCGGAGGTTGAGAATATCGCCCCGTTTAATCGGAATGGCGTTCCATCGGGTCGCCCTTTTTGTCACACCCTCTGCAAACTGAATTTTTCGTACCTTGCCGGGGATGACCGTCAGGGTTAACGCACCCGAATTAAGATCTTGTGGCGCAGCCAGTACACGGGTCGTGACATAGCCCCGTGCGATGATAGCGTTCTGGATAAGACTCATCACGACGTTGATGCCCTGTGCGCCAAGGCAACGGTCTATAGCTGACGCTTCACCATCCATGACACTGGACAAGGCAAACTGAAATTCTGCCGAGCTTTCGCCTACCAGTGTGATGCTATTGATGGGAAAGCAGGGAGATTCGCTGTCTGGATAGACAAGGTTTTCTGGCAGGGAGTCCGGCGTTGGGATACGCACATCTGGTGAGATTTCTTGCTGATTTCGGAGCTGTCGCTCGCGCTCTTGTTGCAACTGCTGCTCTTGAGCGGCCCGGTCTATCACCGCAACATCTGCGTGACTTGCAAGCGCGTATAAACTCCATATAACAGACACAGCTATGCTGAAATAGCGTGGTCGTCTTCCGTGACGATAATCCATTGTTGCTTCTTAAAATCCGTTTTGGTGCGAAGATATTAGTTCAAGCACAGTCACCTGGCAATGAAAATCAAAATCGATACCAGAAAATTGTGAGTAACTTCATGAAACCTAGGTTTGATATGAAGAAATGCAAACAAACAAGCCTCTGCTAGACGTTTGACTGGATTATCTGTCGGTTGAGAAATCAGACTTGGAGCATGGCAGTTTGAGTTTGTCTGTCAACTGGTTTGAGCAAGGCTACCCATTGGCTGATATCGCTATTTATCGGGCACAAAAAAAGGCCTTGCCAGATACTGGAAAGACCTTTAAGTGTTTGTTTTAATTGGTCGGGACAGTAGGATTTGAACCTACGACCCCTTGCACCCCATGCAAGTGCGCTACCAGGCTGCGCCATGCCCCGACATAATTGTTTTAAGCCGCTGTGATGATGTCACTGGCCTAGAAAGTGCGACATCTTAACAGATGTCGCAGCCTTGCTCTACTAGTGTTTTGCCAGTCGCTGCCAGGTTGTTACTACGGTGTCTGGGTTCAGCGAGATGCTGCTGATTCCGCGATCCAGCAACCATTCTGCAAAATCAGGATGATCTGATGGGCCCTGGCCACAGATACCGACATATTTATCAGCATCACGACAGGCTTTGATTGCCATTTCCAGCATAGCAAGTACGGCTGGATTACGTTCATCAAACGAAGCAGCAACCAAGGCTGAGTCACGATCCAGCCCCAGTGTCAGTTGCGTCATGTCATTCGAGCCGATTGAGAAGCCATCGAAGTACTCGAGGAACTCCTTGGCCAGCACGGCATTGGAAGGCAGTTCACACATCATGATCAGCTTCAGATCATTCTTACCGCGTTCCAGACCATTTTCCTTGAGCAGATTGACTACGGATTCTGCCTCGGCCAGCGTACGTACAAATGGAATCATCAGTTGAACATTGGTCAGGCCCATTTCGTCGCGTACCCGCTTCATGGCTTCGATTTCAAGCTTGAAGCATTCAGCAAAATCTTCTGAGCTGTAGCGTGAAGCACCACGGAAACCAATCATCGGGTTTTCTTCATGCGGTTCAAACTGAGTGCCACCAATCAGGTTGGCATATTCGTTTGATTTGAAGTCTGACATCCGCACAATAACGTTTTCAGGATAAAACGCTGCGGCGATGGTTGAAACACCTTCTGCGATTCGGCTGATGTAGAACTCAACCGGGTCACCATACGCAGTAGTACGCTCTTTGATGATCTGCTGAATATCTGCATCCATCTGTGATGGGTTCATCAGCGCTTTAGGGTGAATGCCGATCATGTTGTTGATAATGAATTCCAGGCGTGCCAACCCCACACCTTTGTGCGGTAATTGGGCAAAGCTGAATGCCCGATCCGGATTACCAACGTTCATCATGATTTTCACCGGTAATTCTGGCATGTCGTCCAGTGATTCGATGCGGTGCTCGAACTCAAGCAGACCATTGAAAATTTCACCAACATCGCCTTGAGCACATGAGACGGTGACTTGATCGCCTTCTTTAACCTTTTCTGTGGCGTCGCCACAACCAACAACGGCTGGAATGCCGAGCTCACGTGCAATGATTGCCGCATGACAGGTTCGTCCACCACGGTTGGTTACAATTGCCGAAGCCCGTTTCATAATGGGCTCCCAGTCAGGATCTGTCATATCGGTGAGCAGCACGTCACCAGGCTGGAATTGATCCATCTGCTCCAGGCTGTTCAACAGGCGCACTCTACCCTGTCCAATCTTGCGGCCAATCGCACGGCCGGTCGCCATGACGGTGCCCTGTTCTTTCAGAATAAATTGTTCAGTGACGTTTTTGCTCTGGCTTTGAACGGTTTCCGGACGTGCTTGAACAATGTAAATGCGGCCATCATTACCATCTTTGGCCCATTCAACATCCATCGGACGCTGGTAGTGCTGTTCGATTGTCATAACCATTTTCGACAGCGCTTCGACTTCGGCATCTGTCAGGCAGAAATGTAAGCGATCAGCCTCATCAACATCGACCGTTTTTACGGGTGATTTGCTATCACCTGAATAGACCATTTTCAGCGCTTTTTGGCCAACGGTACGGCGCAGCACTGAAGGACGACCTGCTTCTAATGTCTTTTTGTGCACATAAAATTCGTCCGGGTTCACCGCGCCTTGCACGACCATTTCACCCAGACCATAGCTGCCAGTGACAAATACAACTTCACGGAAACCACTCTCGGTATCCAGTGAAAATGCCACACCGGCGCTGGCCAGATCAGAACGAATCATTTTTTGGATGCCCGCTGACAGCGCGACTTCGCTGTGTTCAAACCCCTGATGCTCACGATAGGCAATCGCACGGTCGTTAAACAGTGAAGCAAATACCTCACGAATCGCGAATTTGATGTTATCCAGGCCTGAAACATTCAGGAAGGTTTCTTGCTGACCTGCAAATGAGGCATCCGGTAAATCTTCTGCTGTAGCCGATGAGCGAACCGCCCAGCTGGTTTCTGTGCCGTACTCTTTCTCCAGAGCGAGGAAGGCTTCATCAATGGCTGCTTCCATCTTTTCAGGAAAAGGTATGGTCATGATCCAGTCACGGATCTGCTGGCCTGTTTGACGCAGTGCTACGACATCATCGACGTCCAGGTCACGTAATTTGTCGTTGATTTTTTCCTGCAGGCCGTCGTGTAACAGAAACTCCCTGTAAGCATCAGCGGTAGTGGCAAAGCCACCGGGCACGGAAACACCAAGTGGTGCAAGATTTTGTAGCATTTCACCAAGAGAGGCGTTTTTACCGCCTACTCTGGGTACATCTTCCATGCACAGCTTATCTAGGGAAATAACATATTCGGTCATGACTACTACCTTGGTTTTTTGAAATTGTTAAACGTGATGGTCGACTCTCGAATACGCTCACGAGCAAGTCCCAGCGAACGTACCACACGACTGGATATTTCTTCGATTGAGGTGTTTGTGGTGTCAAATACCGGGATGTTCACCTTCTCGAACATCGCCATGGCCTTACTGAGTTCAGCCTGACAGATTTCCAGCGACGAATAATCACTGTCCGGTCGTCGCTGTCGACGTATCCGACTCAACGGCACAGGTTTTATGGTCAAGCCTGCCAATTTATGCTGATGAATTCTGAGGTATTCAGGTAATTGCTCAGCTTCGAAATCTTCGGGTGTCAAAGGATAATTCGCCACTTTTAATGAAAAGTTCATCGCCAGATACAAACTGGTCGGTGTTTTACCACAACGTGACACTCCTGCAAGAATCACATCAGCTTCTTCATATTGATCAGTCTAACGCCATCATCATGAGTCAGAGAGTAATCAATGGCATCCAATCGCCGCTGATAAGTGGTATCGCTGATCGTAATCCGCGAAACGCCCTTACGCGATGATTCCATCCCAAAAAAATTTTCCATTGCCCCGATAAAACCGTGAAACAGGCTAATTACATAACCGTCACAGCTCTCCAGTATGTACTGGGACTCGTCTTGAACAAGTGTGCTGAAGATCAAAGGCTGATATTTTGATTTAGCACTGACTGCATTGATCTGATCGCGCGCGTCTTCGACTTTTTCCGGGGTATCAATGAACGACAAAGTCACGGTTTCAAATTCAATATTTGGAAACTGCGCCAACAGGCACTTTCCATAGGATTCCGCGGTTAACCCCGTCTCATCAGAGACGAAAAAAACGTTTCGAACTTCATTGCTGGTGTTTTCTGAGATGTCGCTCATCCGCTAATGATGTGCTGAAACGATGCCGTTGATCAACAAAAATTTATGTCTCTGTTACCTCTAACAAATAGCCATCTGGCCGAAAAGCGCATAATTTTGTCACATTTGTGTGCGAAAATCAGCAAGCAGGTCAATCACACTTGCAGTTGTACAGCAAAAGCTTGCTCGCAAGACAATGCCAAAGCTTTAACGACCGGACATAGATGCTGTCTCAGCAGTACTCCAATGCCCTAATTACTCAGAAATTTATTGCGCTGCCTGCGGGTCCGTACCTTCAAACAGCGCCACACCGTTACGTCCAGCCGCTTTGACTTGATACAGCGCAGTGTCGGCTTTTTTCATCAAGGACTGAATATCTTCATCTGCAGGCGGTTGATACATGGCAACACCGACGCTCATCGTCAAATTGAACTGCAAATCGCCGAGAGAAAATGTTTCTGCTACCAGCTGACCAAGATGCTGCGCCACTTTAACTGCGGTATTGGCATCTTTGACCTCAGACAGCAATACCACAAACTCATCGCCTCCAAAGCGACTCAGGGTGTCTGATGCGCGCAGGCCTTTCAGCATTTGCCGTGCGGCATATTTGATGACTTCATCTCCAGCATCGTGGCCATGTGTATCGTTGATGGCTTTGAAATGATCCAAATCCACAAACATCAATGCAAATGGTTGCTTGTCACGCCGGGATCGAATGAAGTTGTAGCGCAAACGTTCTTCAAATAATCGCCGGTTTGGCAGACCGGTCAATACATCGTAAAACGCCAGCGTTCTGATACGTTCCTCTTCCTGTTTACGCGCGCTGATATCTTCGATTTGACTGACAAAATGCACCGGCTGACCTTCACTGTTTCTCACCAGGGATACGCTCAACAAGGCATAAATCACATCACCAGACTTGGTGAGATAGCGTTTTTCCATTTGGTAATGTCTAATTTCGCCCGAGATCAGACGACGCACTTGCTCAAGGTCGAGGCCGAGGTCATCTGGATGCGTCAACTCCATGAAGGTTCGTTGCAATAGCTCGCTCTCGCTGTAGCCCAGAATCTGACACAGCGCGTGGTTAACATCAATCCACTCCCCATGCAGTCCGACCAGAGCCATACCAATTGGGGCAGTTTCAAAGGCATCCCGGAACTGAGCTTCACTCTGCAGTAATGCCAGCTCAAGAGTTTTTTGCTGCGTCATATCGGTTTGTGTGCCTACTGCACGTATTGCCTTACCCTTACTGTTCCATTCAACGACCACCCCTCGGACAAGGAGCCATTTCCAATGGCCATCCTTGCAAAGTTGCCGATGGACGCTGCGATAATTGGGTTCGGCATTGCTCAACATTGCAGAGATTGAGCGTAGCACCTCAGGACGGTCATCCGGATGGACTCGTGCAGTCCAGTCATCAGGGTTTTGGCTGAATTCCTGTGTGGTATAGCCAAGCATATGCGCGAGTGGCGCACTGAAAGTAACGCGATGCTCCGGAATTGACCAATCCCAAACGCCATCGCCAACCCCTTCCAGTGCATGCCGCCAGCGAGCTTCTGTTTCTGCAAGCTGAACCTGATATTGCCACTCATCAGTAATGTCGTAGTTCACGGCAATCAATCGTCCGGCATGGCCTTCATGTCGATGAATTTCCCCAACCGAGCGGAGCATTTTTCTCTGTCCTGATGGAGTATTTATGCGGAACTGCATATTGAATCTGGAGTGCTGGGGATTGGCGATCACTGCGCGCAATTCCGAAAGTACACGCTGGCGGTCATCTTTATGTACCAAGGATTGCCAGCTTGACACCGGAATAGCAGTTTCGGACGTGCCCAACTCATAAAGCTCATTCATGCCCTCGTCCCAGAAAACACTGTCACTGCCGATTAACCAGTCTGAAATACCGATTTGTGCGGCATCATTGGCAAGCTTGAGTCGTTCCTGGCTTTGATTAAAGGCCTCGGTCATTTCCCTTGCTCGTATGATGGCATTGGTCCGACTGACACTGATAAAGCCAAACAGGGTGGCGAATAACAAGGTAACAATCACAGCGGCACTGGCGTTTCTGTTGGCGAGACGTAAATCCAGTTTCGCTTCAAATTCAGGCATGCTGTCCGCCTTGAACAGCCACTTCCGGCCAGCCACATCCATCGTCCTCTGTACGGTGTAGACTGCACGTTCCAATCGCGTCGACTCGCCATACATCAGCTCATCGGTGTTAACTTCTTCTCCGTCAAAGATACGCAGCTTCATCATTCCGTTGTATCGATCAAGCTCGCCTCTCAGCAAATCCTTGACTCGAAAAACCGCATAGACCCAGCCTCTGAGTGACTCTCGTCTCTCGGTGACCGAATATCGTTCTTCCACTGGAATATCATACAAAGGCAAATACATCAGAATGCCTGCTTCGGTTATCTGCTCGACATCCTGAGCATCGGCACTATCCTGGAACAATTTAACCCGACCCGAAATTACCGGCTCTCCGCTGTCTCTGGCGGTTTGCATGGCTTCACGACGGCGGGCTTCAGAATACATATCAAAACCGAGTGCCCTGATGTTCTTTCCGGTAAAAGGCTCCAGATAAACAATCGCGGTGTACATTTCCCGCTCGCCCTCAGGCAATACGGCATAGTCTGGAAAACCCTCGGCTCGCATAGCCTCAAGGTGATCCTGCATCCGGTCAGCAGGCACAACCTTACTCAGTCCAACCCCTTGTATTCCAGGGTAGAACTGATCCAGTTTGAGTTTACTGACAAAAATCCTGAACTCATCCCTGGTGACATCGTCTGATGCTTCAAACAGCCCTTGAGCTGCACGCAACACTTGTTGATAGGCGCTCACTTTATTGACGACTCGAGCCTTGAGTTCTCTAAATTCAATTTCAAACTCGGCTTCCAGTTGCTGCTTGGCCAATGCTTTACCTTTGTCATATAGCACGTAGCTGGTGCCAAAGCCGGTCATCAGTGTAAATAGCACTATGATCAGTGCCTGACTGTATTGCCTCATTAACGATTGCATTGTGTTTTTGTCCATGTGTCTTAATCCTGGCAGCACTCAATTCAAGTCATTCCTGAACACGCTGCCCGATCCCGATCTGTTACCTGATACTTCCCTGTCTAGTCTTTAAGTTTGAAAACACCTTTGTTTGATGTAATCAGATTCATTACCTCATCGGCAGCCATTGGTTTACTAAAATAGTAGCCCTGAAGCTGCTCGCATTGCTGCTGCCTGAGAAACTCGATTTGCTGGATTGTTTCTACACCTTCGGCAATGGTCGTGAAACCAAGACTTTTGGCCATTACGATAATTGCTACGACAATCGCCTCATCTTCGGTGTTGTGGCCGATATCCCTGACAAAGGACTGATCGATTTTCAATTTATGCAGAGGAAATCGCTTAAGATAATTCAATGATGAATAGCCGGTACCAAAATCATCAATCGATAAGGTGACGCCGAGACTGTGCAACTGTTGCAGCAGTTGAACCGTATTCGCGGTATTATCCATCGCGATACCTTCCGTCAGCTCCAATTCAAGCAGCGCTGGATCAAGCTTGTATCGTCTCAATACATCTCGAACGGTCTCAAATAGCGTTTGTGTCCTGAATTGTTCGACGGATAAGTTCACAGCCACCGGCACGACTTTAAATCCAGCTGCCTGCCACTGGCTGATCTGTCGTGCCGCTTCGTCGAGCACCCAATCACCAATTTCAACAATCAAACCGCTTTCTTCAGCTAGGGGGATAAACTGACCAGGAGGTACCATGCCACGCTCTGGATGCTGCCAACGGATCAGTGCTTCAAGACCAATGAGTGCGCCAGTGTTGGCATCGACCTGAGGCTGATAGTGCAACAGTAATTGTTTTTGCTCTATTGCACTGCGCAGCTCATTTTCAATTTGCAAGGTCTGTTGCGCTTGTTCCTGCATTTGCCGGGTAAAGAACTGAAAGGTTTTTCGACCTTGCTGTTTCGCTCGAAACACTGCGGCATCTGCTGCCTGGAGCAATAGCTCAAAGCTTTTTCCATCCTGCGGAAACTGAGCGATGCCAATACTCGCCGTCAAGGTCAGTTGGTGGCCGTTTACCTGAACAGGTTGCGAGATAATTTCAAGTAAATCACGGGCCATATGCGCTGCATTCTCAGTGTCTGAATCTGGCACAAGAATGATGAATTCATCGCCGCCTTGACGGCAAACCATGGCGTTACGGATGACAGAAGCCGTAATTCGCTGTGCTAATTGCTTGAGAAACTCATCGCCAAAGCTTGGCCCAAGTGAATCATTCACAAACTTGAATCTATCAAGCTGAATCAACGAATAACAGTACTGGCAGGCTGCGAATTGTTTAATCAAGCTGGCCGAGGATTTGCTCTGCACGCTCACGTAACATCGCCATGTCG
>NZ_APHR01000042.1 GCF_000349205.1 Methylophaga lonarensis MPL
GACGATCAGACTATAATCGGCATATCAAACCTGATACCCTGAGCTATGTCCGTTGATTTGAATCGCTGTATCCCAAACTCATCCATCTGATGCTGGATACGGTGTTTGTGGTTGATCGCGACAACCAGATTGTTTTTGTCAGTGATGCCTGTGAGTCATTGCTTGGTTATCAAGCCAAAGAGCTGATTGGCACGCCGATCACCGACTATATGCACCCGGATGATCTGGCATTGACACGGGACTCTATTGATCGGGTCATGAGCGGCCAGTCCCACGTGGATTTTAGAAACCGTTATATGCGCAAGGATGGCAGTGTTGTGCATATTCAGTGGTCAGCACGCTGGTCCGAAGACGACGGGGTGCGGGTAGGTGTGGCCCGTGACGTGACTGCGCTCAGGCAAGCCGAGGAGGAGTTACGTTTTCTCGCCCATCATGATTCACTGACAAAACTGCCCAATAGAACCCTGCTCTATGAACGACTGGAATCAGGTCTGGCAATGGCACGTCGCCACCATACTGGTCTGGCCTTGTTGTTTCTGGATATCAACGATTTTAAAGGTATTAATGATGTCTATGGCCATGCAATGGGCGACCGTGTGCTCTGTGAGATAGCCCAGCGCCTGCAAGGTTGTGTTCGTGAGACAGACACCGTGGCCCGGATGGGGGGCGATGAGTTTATCGTTTTATTGACCGGCATCCAGTCAACCGATGCTGTCTCTGCCAAAGTGGACAGCATTCTGGCGGTTATGGCCGAGCCTTTGGCGGCAGGGTTTGCCGAACTTCGCATGCCATCCTGCAGTATAGGTGTCGCCAGTTATCCTCAAGACGGCGAGGATGCAGATACGTTGTTAAGTCACGCCGATGACCAAATGTACCAGATCAAAAAGCGTCATTAGTTGTTCCGATATCCATCCTCAAGGTCGATATTACACGGACACTGCCACTGGCCATTAGCCGAATGATCTGTCCAGCAACCACATCTACCACAACACCGCTGTATTTCCGCCCTGACTTGAATGCATTGACGATGTTAACTTGCAACAAGCAGACGGCCAGACACGATTGAGCACTTCAATTAACTGTGACCCTTTAGGTCCAAAGACAGAACCATAAAACTGGTAGGTTGGGCTGAGGTACGAAGCCCAACAATCAAGTTGCCGCTCCCTTGATCACAATTAATCGTTTTACATAAATTTCACTGGCAATTGATGACAATGATGCTTTCTTAAAGAGCATGGTCATGCGTAGAACGATACGTAGAAATTCAGTGATCGCACTTGCCTTGCTCTGCTTGCTGCTAGCGGTGCTACTGATTGCTGAACCGGGCCGATTACTCAAACTGGACAAAGCCTTGGCCGTACATGGCTTCCAGACGGGATTTAAACTCGATCACCATCTTCTCGCCACACTCCCTTCTGATAAACCCTATCTCGTTACAGCCGTCTTTGCTGAGTGTCCGGATGTTTGTCCGATGAACATGAACACATTGGCCCATCTGGCTGAGCGCTTCAAAGATGATTTAGGGTTTGTTTTGATTTCACTGGATGTTGGCGCTGACAAAACGGGAGTTCAAGCCTGGGCGGAATTAGCGTTGCCCGGTGCGATGGTGATTCATGCCGATGTCGATGCGCAGCTTCGACAGATCATGCGTCAACTACCCGAGTCTTTCTATCCCGCGAAAGGAACCATTCATCACTCTGGTGCCATTTACCTGATGTATCCAAATAGACCCGGACTTATCAAATACCGTGCTCAGGATCGTCAGTACATCTACGACGATATTTTGACCTTAAAACTAAACAGGCAACAACATGCAAGCAGCTGAGCTGGAAGTCTCCGAAAATATCAAGCAACGTGCTTCGAAAGATAACATCGCCAATGACTGGCTGGTGTTCTGGATCTTGCTTGCCCACTTGCCAGTGGTCATGTTTGTGGTGCCCTATGGCTACGGAACACAACTGGCAGGAACGGTTCCCGCGGTGTTAATTGTTTTTGCTGCATGGCTGATGCTCAGAGTTGCTGTCGGCTCATTTCTCAGCAGAGCTTTTCTGGCAGTCGCATTGATGATGATGTCGATGATTTTGATCATGCAGCAGTTTGGCCGGCTGGAAATGCATTTTCATATCTTCGTTGCATTGGCGTTTCTTGTGGTCTGGCGCGATTTCAGAGTGTTGTTGATCGCTGCGGCGACCATTGCGGTGCATCATGCACTGGCCGTGCCGCTACAGCTGGCCGAAACCAGTATCGGCGGTATGCCGTTTGTCGTTTATGGCGGCAGTTGTGACTGGCCAACGTTCTTTACGCATGCTGCTTTTGTGGTGGTCGAAACCGCCGTGCTGACCTTTGTCTGCATCAGAATGAAATCACGCTTCGATCTGACCAATCAATTGATGGCTGTGATGCTGAGTTCTGCTGATCACCGTGATTTGACACTCAAGATCAAGCATCAGGAGCAGGAAAAGTCGGCCGACAAGACCTTTATTGATTCATTTAACGGCTTTTATGAATTGATGCGCTCGTCGTTTTCTGGCTTCAGAGAGCAGGCAGCGACGTTGCGTGATATGTCGTCCAATTCTTTGCGTAACGCAGAGCAGAATTTAGCAAAGCTGAACCAGCAAAGCGGCAGTGTTGAAACAGCTGCTGCAGCGGCTCTGGAAATGAGTCACAGCATTGCTGAGGTTGCCAAAATCACGCTGGATACGGCTGATCGCTCGATAAAAACGGCAGACCAGTTATCAAACTGTCGCAGCAAATCAACACAAGCCTCACAAAAAGTGGTGGCACTGGTTGACGAGCTTCTGGACGTTTCGCAGCAGTTTCAACAGCTGGAAACTAACACTCATTCGATCAGAAATGCTGTCACCTTGATAAGCGAAATCGCCGAACAGACAAATTTACTGGCGTTAAATGCCTCAATAGAAGCTGCTCGTGCCGGAGTCCATGGGCGTGGTTTTGCAGTAGTGGCTTCAGAGGTCAGAAACCTGGCTGAAAAAAGCCAGGGTGCATCACAGGAAATTATCGCCGTTGCCGAGAGTATTAATTCGGCTGTTAGGCTGATGACCGGCAAAATTGCTGATAGCAAAAACAGCGGCACTAGTACGGTTCATTTGGTGGATGAGGCCAACCATCTGCTCGCTGAGGCCGTGGACTATTGTGATGAAATCAGGGATCTGAACACTGCCATTTCGCAAATGCTGGAACAACAGACCGCCGTCTCAGCAGAAATGAGCGAAATGATGCATGCCATTCAGAACTCAAATACGCTAATTAACCGGTCTATTCAGGATGACTTAGAGATAACCGCTGCAATCGATGGTGTTGGTCGAGCGATAGATGAAGATGCCAACCGGTTTACAATCAGCAACTGAACCAAAAGGGCAGACGCGATTGTTCATTTCAATTGACTCTAGCCCTTTTGGTCATGGCCCTATTGATTACGCAGTGCCGTGCATGGTTATGTGTTATCCGAAAAAGCATGCGTGCTTGTCCTCAGCCACTATCTTGAGAAAATCCTTGAAAGACTTAACTTTTGGTGCTGGTTCATATCCGTGCCATTTTAGATCTGCTCGTTGCCAGAATACCTTCCAGCAGCCCTGAGTCTTAACAAAAGTGGCCTTCGCCACAGGTGTTTCCATGTTTTTTGAAGGATCTCGCCATTGCGGTCGTATTTCGAATATCTCGACACTCTGGCCATCAATTCTATAACCAAGATCTAACTTATTGCGGATGTGCGCGGGTGGGCGCCGCAGCTTCATGAAGTCCTCTATCTCCTTCTCGCATTTTTTTATTTCGAATTCACTTAGAGCCATGATATTTCACTTATACCTCACGAACACAAAACGCCCACAGCATGCGCCGATTGGGAGCAGCGAAGCAGCGTAAAGACGGTCGATGTGCAGCCGCTGCTTAGCTACGATCTTCATGCAAGCGACCTTCTACATACTTGTGGAGGATGCTGGCAACAAGTGTTTGGTAGGGGATACCTTCAGACAGCGCTTTTTTCTGCAGTCCCCGCAGGTCCTTGGAAGAAAGCCTAATGTTGATGCGAGCATCTTTCTTGAACATGGCTTCAGCATACTGTTGATGCCGCACTTTACGATCTTCAATATCTGGTGCCCGCAGCAACTCGTCAGCATCAAACGCGTCCAGAATTTCTTGCTCTTCTTTTTCCAGTTTGCTCATTTCGAACCTCCCAAATAGGTTTTTGTCGCCTTCCGGCTCGGAATGATCGTTTTCAGAAAAACTTCATCTTCCGACTCTACAAAGGGCACGAGATAAACGTATCCCTCTATTTCAATGACATGAATCTGCTGGCCTGGATACCGCTCCTTGTTTGGATGCTCGAAAGTATCCAAGATACCACCTATCGAGATGTGCAAAACCACATCCTCAAAAGAGATGTTCCTTTCCGTTTGCAGAAGCTTATTTTTCTCAGGATTCCACGTAATAGGTTTCATTAATCGGATTCTAGCACATTGTGTGCTTTATGTACTCAGTAGCTAACGCCACGCTTTGCGGCTGGTTTGCAGCGCAGCGGAAAACCAGTCCGACAACAGCGCTTTGTTATGCAAGGGTTCCAATTGCATTTTCCATTTGTTCGGTGCCGTTCGGGCCAACGATATAGTTTCCATTTTTGTCTTTCTTCCTGGCCTGGGCTAGCCGGATCTTATCGGGAAACGTATTTATAAGAGCAATGAGATCTTTTTCTCCAATGTCAAGACCCAACTGTTCATTTAACGTTGAGAATCTCACGATTTGATAATTATTTGCAGCCATATAGCCAACAATTTTTGATAAAAGTAATTTTTTCTTCTTATCTCGCGCATCGAATACTAATGCCACAATTTGCATTAATAAGAATGCGACCAATACTGCAATCAAAGTGAATAATTTGTGCTTTTGGAGAAACGGTATTCTATCGAACAAATCAAACCATGCTCCAACTACGAAAGGCGCAACTAAAAAGCCAATCCAGATAATCTGCATGTGCGTTGAATCTTTCATAATCTCGTATACGGTTTTTATGTCTCTAATCTTCATAGATTTCCTCAGATTGCATAACAGTATGTTAATGAGGTCTTCGACCTCATAATAATAATTAGTGGGGATGCCTTATAGTATCTCAAAGCGATTGCATTAAAATTTGTAACCATATGACTTTATTGGGTATATTCGCATAGTCACAAGATGTGAGCAGTAATTATGAGGTCTGTGACCTTTTAATTGCTGGCTATTTCGATGTTGTTCCAACACCTTAAGGGTGAGGGGCTGGGTTCATGGCAAAATCTCCGTTTCTCGAGTCCATCAGGACTTTCATGATTGTCCGTAATTACAGTCGGCGAACCATTGATACGTATCTGTATTGGATCAAATATTTCATACTGTTCCATCACAAGCAACACCCTGACAAGCTCGGAGCCACTGAGATCGAAGCATTTCTGAGCTATCTGGCGGTGCAGCGGAAGGTGTCGGTGTCGACACAGTCTATCGCACTGAATGCTTTGGTCTTTCTGAAGACGAAATTCCTGCAGCAAGCGTTGGAACCGTTGCATCATTTCCAGAAGTCTCACCGGCAACGCAAGCTACCGGCACAATCAAGGTGTCAGCCAGCTTGATCTGCCGCTTTTTGATTTTGCCTTGAAGCATTCCAGTTCTTAATCAAAACGCCTTATTTGATATCAGGATTTGACGGATCTGTTGCTTGCTCGGGATCTTCTGTGTGCTCGATATCCGGGCGGTGTTCTTCTACCCATTCTTCATCCTGACGTGGGTCCATTTCGGCGAGTACATCACCCGAGGTGACTGGCACGGCGACGTAGACATTCATATGGTCATCGGGGATTTGTTCATTCATCAGCGAGTAGCGACCCAGAGCCAACGCAAACATGGCAAGCACAACAAAGAACGCTGTTGCCGAGAAGCCGAGGACAAAGCCCAACAGCAATGGCGCGATAAATGAGCCAAAACCATAAGAAAACAGCAGGGTACGGCTGATTTCGACCAGGTCTTTGTTTTCATCAAACTCATCATTGGCACGGGCGACGCTGAGTGGGTAGATGCTGAACAGGCTCATGCCCAATAAAAAGCCGGTCAGGTAGAGCAGGGTGACGCTTTCATGCCAGATCCATGGCAACATCAGCATCAGCATCAATACGCCCACACTGAAAAATCCAGCCCATGCCAGCATTTTCTGGCGTCCCAGTCGATCCGAGAGCATGCCGACTGGCATTTGTGCGATGAGTCCACCCAGGATGGTGATGGCCATAAATACCGATACTACCTTGGGTTGATCAAACAAGTTCAGCACATACAACGGCAGCATGGTGTAAAACGCACCGACAAAGACGCCACCGACAAAACTGCCCACCAGTGCCAGCGGTGCAATGGAGAGCAGTTTGGGCATGCTGTAGCGTTCAAACGGTTTTAACACCGGTTGTGTAATGCGGGTAATGGCGACCAGCACCAGCGACCACAGCACCAGAATTGAGCCGAGAATGAAGATGGTATTGGCGGGCATTTCCAGCACCAGTAATAACTGACCCAGTGCCAGCGCCAGGAAGAAGACGATGGTGTAGATGGCGAGTATTTTACCGCGCTCATCGGTGGTGCTTTTTTCATTGAGCCAGCTTTCCAGCACGATCAGCATGGCATAAAAGGCAAAGCCGGAGATCAGACGCAAGACCGACCAGAACCACGGGTTAAACCACAGCGCATGGCCCAGAAAAGCCATGACCATAATCGCCGAAAATGCTGAAAAACTCCGGGCATGGCCGACGTTGATAATGAGTTTCTGGCTGAAAATTGCGGCCAGCATTGCGCCCAGAAAAAAGGCGGCACTGATCAAACCGATGCTGCCCTCTGACAGGCCTTGTTGTTTCAGAAAGATGCCGATAAACGTCATCAACAAGCCGTAACCCGTGGCTAACAGCGAGATAGAGAAAAATAATGACGAGATGGGCAATAAGGTTTTCTTAAAAAACATGCGGGTTCCTGAAACAAAGATATGCTGCGCACCTGCACAGCAAGTCACTAGTGTATTGCCGTAGTCATGGTATGTACAAAGTCAGTAGTAATTAAAAGGTGAAAATAAAGTTTCAGCTCCGTTCTAGTGAGCAGAACACGACCACCCTCGTTTTCAAATATCACAAAAATTGACAATGTTGCGCAACGCGCTACACTGTTGGGCAATGATTAAATCATTCAAGCACAAAGGATTGAGGCGTTTTTATGAGACAGGAAGTTCTCGCGGCATTCAGGCAAAGCATGCGAGACGGCTCAGAATGCAGCTGGCTGCCTTGGATACCGCGATGGAAATTACTGACCTGGATTTGCCCGGCATCCGCTCAAGGGGCATAGAAACGGTATCTGGGCCATTACAGTCAGCGGTAATTGGCGACTGACCTTTGAGTTTTCAGAGGGTAACGCGTATTTGCTTGATTATGAGGATTATCACTGATGACGATGCATAACCCCCCACATCCTGGTGAGTTTATTATGGCAACGTATATGGAGCCTTATGGCCTCAGTTGTCGCTATTTGGCCGAGCAGCTGGATGTGGCCGCTTCGACCCTGAATCGAATTCTCAAGCAGCAGAGCGGTATCAGCCCTGAGATGGCATTGCGTTTATCAAAAGCGCTGGGCCGAACACCTCAGAGCTGGCTGGCTATGCAAGATAACTATGATTTGTGGCATGCCGCCAGGAACATCAAGCTGGACAATGTTCGTGAGCTTGAACTCAGTGGTGTGTAATCAGTAAATTTTACAGTTGGTCAAAACTCAACGCTGCGCTTTCAACAACCACTGATCCAGCTGGTTGGCAAAAGCTTGTCGATCACGCTGATTGAGTGCGGATGGGCCGGTCATGGCTTCGCCGCTGGAACGCATGGTTTCCATAAAATCACGCATGGTCAGTCGGGCTTGAATATTGGCGGTAGTGTATAACTCGCCGCGTGGATTAAGCGCGGTCGCACCGTTGTCGATAACTTCTGCCGCCAGTGGAATATCGGCTGTGATTACCAGATCGCCTTTTGCAACGCGCTGGGCAATCAGATTATCGGCCTCATCAAAGCCGTGTTGCACTTGAATAAACCGGATATTGCTGGCGGGCGGTACTTTGACATTGTGGTTGGCGACCAGTGTTAACTGGAGGCCGGTGCGTTGGGCGGCCCGAAACAGAATCTCTTTGATAACGCCGGGACAGGCATCGGCATCGACCCAGATTGTGGCTGTGTTGTCGGTATTCAATCCTGACCTTTGTGCGTCTGGCGGGTGCGTTCCAGTTGTTTGACCTGAATATGCAAGGCTGCCTTGGCCATCAGATGAGCGCTGACCGGTGCCGTGATAAACAGGAATAAGGTCACCAGAATTTCATGCAGACTGACATCGCCGGTTTTGAAGGTGAAATAAACGGCAGAGGCCACCAAAACCGCACCGACACCCAAGGTACTGGCTTTTGTCGGGCCATGCAGGCGCATATAAAAGTCCGGCAGCTTATACAGGCCAATGGAGCCTACCAGTGTAAAAAAAGCGCCAATGACAATAAGCGCGGCTAATAGCCATTCAAGCATGATTATTCTCCCCGCTATTCCATAATGTCGCCGCGCAGCAGATATTTGCTCAGCGCCAGCGTGCCCATAAAGCCCATCACCGCGATCAGTAGCGCCGCTTCAAAATACATGGCACTGCCAAGGTGAATGCCGAGCAGGATCAGCAGGGCGATAGTGTTGATGTACAAGGTATCAAGCGCCAGTATCCGATCCGGCAGTTCCGGCCCTTTGACCAGTCTTGCCAGACTGAGCACAAAGGCCAGTCCGACCATCACATAAGCGATCATAATTGCAGTGTGGATCATGACTCGAAGATCTCCAGCAGAGGCTGTTCAAAACGATTCTGAATATCGCTGATAATGGCTTCAACATCATCAATATGCAGCGCATGGATCAGCAGGTAGCGACGGTCATCAGACAAGTCACAACTGACCGTGCCTGGTGTCAGTGAAATGGTGTTGGACAACATGCTGATACCGACCGGCGATTGCAGTCGCAACTCCAGTGAAATAAAGCCCGGTTGCAGCTTGTCACTGCGGCCCAGAATCAGCCGGGCAACATTGATATTGGCGACGATAATGCTCCACAGCACCACCAGAATATAACGCAGCAGCACCAGTGGCTTTTTAATACACACCTGCTCAGGCCAAAAGGCCGAACTCAACCAGGGAATAAATACCGCCAGAACTGCGCCCAGCACCACATGACCCGCGGCCATGGTGTTATTAAGCAGCAGCCAGATCAGCCACAGAAACACTGATAACACCGGGTGGGGGAGCAGGCGACGCATCATGGCAAGTCTCCAGCAGTCGAGAGCACCGCTTCAATGTAGGCCTGAGTGTTGAGCAATTGGGCGGTGGTGGTTTCAGTAAAAGCAGTAAACGGTTGAGCAAACACTACCAGCAGTGGTGCTGCAGTCAGTAATGCTAAAACCGCGGCTACGGCCAGTGGTTTGCTGGCTGGGCCTGCTTCGCCATGGCTTTCATGAGCTTTGTAAAACAGCAAAGAACCGGTGCGAGCCATTGAGATAATCATCAGCAATCCCGATACCAGAATTACTGCGACAATGGCGGCATACCAGTCATGTGCCAGTGCTGCATGCAGAATCATTACCTTGCCGAAAAAGCCGGATAACGGTGGCATGCCGGTCATGGCAATGGCGATTAGCATGAACACGCTGCCAATCAGAATAATATTGGGTAAGACCGGCCCAGGAATGAACTGATCCTGCATGGCAGCTCGGCTGCGGCTGATAATGTCTGCCAACAGGAACATGGCCCCGGCAATCAAGGTCGAGTGCACCAGATAATACAGACTGGCAGCCAGAGCCTCGGCCGTGTTGAGGCCAATGGCAATCAGTAGCGTCGCCACTGAGGCCAGTACCAGATAAGCAACTTGCTCGCGCAAACCGCGTGACGCCATCACGCCTAAGGCTGCCAGCGCCAGCGTGACCATGCCAAGCAATAACAACCATTGGCTATGAATATATGCCAGCGCACCGGCCTGTTCGCCAAACACGGTGCCATGTACCCGAATAATGGCGTAAAGGCCGACTTTAGTCATGATGGCAAACAATGCTGCCACAGCCGCAGGGGCCTGTGCATAGGCAGCTGGTAACCACAGATAAAGTGGAAACATCGCCGCCTTGATACCAAAGACTACCAACAGCAATAAACCTGCCGCTGCGACCACACCCTGATCTTCTGCCGGTAACTGCGCCATCCGCTGTGCCATATCGGCAATATTGAGGGTGCCAAGCATGCCGTACAAGGTGCCGACAGCAAACAGGAACAAGGTCGAGCCAATCAGGTTGATGACCACATAATGCAAGCCGGCGCGAGTACGTAAACGGCCACCACCATGCAGTAACAAACCATAAGAGGCCAGCAACAGCACTTCAAAGAACACAAACAGGTTGAACAAATCACCGGTCAGAAAGGCGCCATTCAACCCAAATAACTGCAATTGAAACAACACATGAAAATGTGGGCCCTGATGGTCAGTATCGGTGGCAATGGCATAGACCAGTGCGCCCAAGGCCAGCAGCGTAGTCAGCAATACCAGCATGGCTGACAGTCGATCCAGCACCAGCACAATGCCAAATGGTGGTTGCCAGTTTCCTAGTTGGTAGAGGCTGTATTGACCGGTCAATGCTGTTTGTAGTGCTAGGCCACTGACGATCAGCAAGCCCAGCATCAGTGCCAAATGCAGCTGGCGTTGCAGCTGGATGTTTCGACCAGTGAACAGCAACAGAAAGCCACCAATCAGTGGCAGTAAAACCGGCAGCGCCGTTAAATGCATCATCGGCGTGCTCCGTTTTTCTTGTTGCTGATATGTAGACCATCGACATGGTCATTACCCAGCTCACTACGCGCTTTCAATGCCAAGACAATCAAAAAGGCGGTCATGCCAAAGGCAATGACAATAGCGGTCAATACCAGCGCTTGTGGTAAGGGGTCCGCATAGCCAGTGGCAGTGGCGTCAATGACCACCGGTTGACCAATGGTTAGACGGCCCATGGCAAACAGAAATACATTCACCGCATAGGCCAGCAGGGTCAAACCCAGCACCACACTGAAGGTATGAGGGCGCAAAGTGAGAAACACACCACAGGCGGTCATCACGCCAATCGCTAGGGCAATCAGCCACTCCATTATTTTTGCTCCTGTTGTTGCCGATGATTGGCTTCATGGGTCAGTTTGCCCAGTTGCACAAGAATCATCACCGTCGCGCCGACTACTACCAGGAAGACGCCGATGTCAAAGGCAATGGCACTGGCCACTTCAAATTTGCCAACCACAGGCCAGTACAAATAAGTGAATGCGGACGTCAGGAAGGGATAACCCAGCATCATTGCAACCACACCGGTCATCACGGCGATCAGCAAGCCAAAGCCGATGACTTTGTGCATGTCAAAGCGCAGCCGGTCACTGGTCCAGTCAATACCGTTGGCCAGATACTGGGCAATCAAAGCGACCGAGGCAATCAAGCCTGCAATAAAGCCACCACCGGGCAGGTTGTGACCACGCAGGAAGATAAAAACCGCCACCATCAGCATTAACGGGAACAACAGTCGGGTCAGGGTTTGCATGATTGGTGGGTGCGGATCATTGCTCCAGTCGCGACCGGAGAAATCCAGTTTGGGGGCAGGTAATTTGAGGCCACGCATCATCGCAAAAATGCCAAGACCGGCCAAAGCCAGTACGACAATTTCACCCAAAGTATCAAAGCCACGGAAGTCGACCAGAATGACATTGACCACATTGGTGCCACCACCGCCGGGTACCGAGTTTTCAATAAAGAAACCGGAAATCGGCATAAAGTCGCGGCTCAAGACCGCCATTGCCAGCACGCTGACTGCGCCGCCTGCCAGCAGTGCAATACCGCCATCACGCCACAGCCGTGTTTTGTCACTTTCGGCTGGTGCCAGTTGTGGCAGGAAAAACAAAGCCAACAGCAGCAATACGATGGTGACGATTTCAATGGATAGCTGAGTCAAGGCCAGATCCGGTGCTGAGAATTTGACAAAACCGAGTGCGACAATCAGCCCGACTACGCCAATGGTAATCAGTGCTACCAAGCGTTGCCGGTGCAGCACTGCAGTCAAAACACTGGCAATAATCAGTCCAGTGACCAGCATCAGGCTGATGGCATCAATCGGCAGCAAGGCGCGCTCGCCAAACAGTGGCGCGCTTTGATTGGCAAAGCCGATAACGCCTGCCAACACCGCAGTGCCAATGATCCACAGTGCTGCATGTTGCAATGAGCCTTTGTCAAAACGACGAGTGATCATGGCGGCAAAGCCATTGATTTGACTCAGCAGCCGGTCAAATACCGCTTTGCCGTCAAAGCGCTCGTTCAGCTGCTCATGCAAGCGATAAATGATCTGGCGTTGCCAATATAGCCAGACGCCTGCCGCCATAGCGATGACACTCATTAACAACGGCAAGTTAAAGCCATGCCATAAGGCGATGCTGAAATCAGGTGTGGCTGTTTGCAAGCTGCCGCTAACGGCCACGGCCAGAATCGGCCCTGCGACCAGCATCGGCGCAATGCCGACCACCAGACACAGGACCACCAGCAGATCCACCGGAATTTTCATAAAGCGTGGCGGTTCATGCGGCGTTTTAGGTAAATCTTTGGCTTCGCCGTTGAAAAAGACGTCATGAATAAAGCGAATCGAATAGGCCACTGAAAAGGCCGCCGCCAAAGTGACCAGCACCGGAATTGCCCAGGTGATCATGGAAGTATCGGAAGCGAGTACTGCCTGTTCAAAAAACATTTCCTTGCTCAGGAAGCCATTGAGCAGGGGAACACCAGCCATTGCAGCAGCAGCAATCATGGCCAGTACGGCGGTATGTGGCATATATTTAAGCAGACCATTGAGTCGTCGCATATCACGCGTGCCGGTCTCATGGTCGATAATGCCAGCCACCATGAACAGCGAGGCCTTGAAGGTGGCGTGATTGATGATATGGAAAATCGCTGCCACGGTGGCCATCGGTGTGCTGAAACCAAACAGCAGGGTAATCAAGCCCAGATGACTGAGCGTAGAGTAGGCTAACAGGCCTTTGAGATCATGTTTGACCAGTGCGGTGTAGGCACCAAGAATCAGCGTTAACAGGCCTGCGCCGCCAACCAGCCACATCCATTCTGTGGTGCCAGACAGGGCTGGGAACAATCTTGCCAGCAGAAAGATACCGGCCTTGACCATGGTGGCCGAGTGCAGATAGGCCGATACCGGTGTCGGTGCGGCCATGGCATGTGGCAACCAGAAATGAAACGGAAACTGTGCCGACTTGGTAAACACGCCCAGCAAAATCAGCAGCAGGATTGGCAGATACAGGCTGTGAGCACGAATTTCATCACCCGCCGCCAATACATCGGTCAGATTAAAGCTGCCGACTACATGACCTATCAACAAAATGCCTGCTAGTAAGGCCAGACCACCGGCCCCGGTAATCGCCAGCGCCATCCGCGCACCCTGACGAGCATCCTGACGATGTTGCCAGTAACTGATCAACAGGAACGAAGTCAGTGAAGTCAGTTCCCAGAACACCAATAGCTGGATCAGGTTTTCCGACAGCACAATACCCAGCATTGAGCCCATAAACATCAGCAGATAGGCAAAAAAGCGACCCATCGAGTCACGGTCGGACAGGTAATAACGGGCGTAGATGACAATGAGCAGACCGATCACCAGAATCAGCAAGGCAAACAGCAAGGCCAGACCATCTAAGCGGAAGGCAAACTCTAATCCAGCTGCCGGGATCCAGTCCCAGCTCTGAATCAATGTGTCGCCATTAAATGGGAACCGGGCGCTGGGTAGCAGAAACAGTAGGGATAAAATGGTGACCAGACCTGCGGTCCAGGCTGATGCCAGTCGATGATACCTGGCAGCGAAGGCTGCCAGTGGTGCGCCGAAAAACGGCAGCAAGGCCACGAGGGGAAGATTAACGGAGAGAAAACTCATCAACAGGTTCTTTGTTCACAATCAGCAAGGGATTAAAGAATACAGCGGATTGCAAATCATACCTATAAAAAAATCCGGCACAATCCTTGTCAGTATTTACTGGAGAATTGTACCGGATGTTTTTGTCTGGCGGGATGAGACCGCCAGCGATCGTGCAGTTTTATTTGAGGTCTGAAATCATGTAGTCAACGGCTGCTTTGACTTCGTCATCAGACAGGTCAGGACGGCCACCACGAGCAGGCATCATATTGATACCGTTGATAGCATTGGCATAGACAGTTTCAATGCCTTGCTCCAGGCGTGGTGCCCAATCTGAAGCCTTGTTAGTGCGAGGTGAGTCCATCATGCCGGTTGCGTGGCAGACGGCACAAACACTCTCAACGATTTGCTGACCTCGGTTGACTTGCATGTCATCAGCAGGCGCTTCTTCTGCAACAGGCGCTTCGCCAACATGTACCTGAGCCACGGGTTGCAATCTTTCAGCAATCGCTTGTTCTTCCATGCTTTCTGGCGGCAAAGCATTATCAGCGAGTGCTTTCATGTTATTCAATACCACTGCGACAACACCCGCGATGATGAAGAAAATGACGATGCTGCCAATAAAAAACTTGCCTGAACTGTTGTTTGCCATCTCTAACCTCGTTTTATTTTGAATAATAACCTTACATTATATAAGGGTCTGTTCCTGTAAGGAAGTTTTGAACCATCATCTGCTGGGTCGAATACCAAGCATACGAGCTGACTATGTTGATTGTCAGCGGCTAAGTGAGGAGTCTCAGACTGTTTCCAGCTTTCAGAGGACGCCTGTTCAAAATTCCAAATCTTGCAAATATCTTAGTCACTGATTGAGGACAGCGCAATTTTGCCAATAGTTCTGCCGCTCAAAAGTTGTTTGTGTGCCCGTTCAATGGTGTCCGCTGTCATTGTGCCCAAGTGCGTTGTCATCGTTGGTTTCAGCTGGCCTTGATCCAGTGCGGCTGAAACCTGAGTGAGAATATCCTGTTGAGTAGTGATGTCGTCAGTTTTCATCATCGGACGGGTAAACATAAACTCCCAGACAACGCCGGCGCTCTTGTTTTTCAGTGGTTCCAGCATCAATGGTTGCTGGTTGGTGACAGTCAGGCAAATAAGTCCTTGCGGCGCTATCAGTTCACACATCATTGCAAAGTAATGATCGGTTTCATTCAGGCACAGAATGTAATCTGGCGCAGCAATATTCAGTGCCTGATAATCATTGGTCAGGTGATCGCCATGTCGAATGGTATGATCGGCCCCCATTTGTCGACACCACGCTTCAGATTCAGGCCGTGTAGCCGTTGCAATGACCTCTAATCCTGCCATGACCTTGGCAATCTGAATCGCAATGGAACCGACCCCTCCAGCACCGCCAATAATGAGCAGACGCTTGCCTTGATCCGTTTCCGGGTGAATTTTGAGGCGGGAAAACAGAGCCTCCCAGGCTGTAATAGCGGTCAGCGGAATGGCAGCAGATTGCTCAGGGCTGAGTGACTGCGGGGCAGGCCCTACAATACGTTCATCGACCAGTTGATGTGAGGCGTAACATCCGGGGCGACTGATGTCTCCGGCATAAAAAACTCGATCACCTGCTTTGAAGTGCTGACATGCTGGTCCCGCGGCGACAACGCTGCCACAGGCATCCCAACCAATGATTCGGGGGGATTCTTGTTGATCGCCCAGGCTGGCGCGAACTTTGGTATCCACCGGGTTGACTGCGATAGCTTCAATAGCCACCAGCAGGTCATGGCCGTGGGGAATAGGGGTGGGGATTTCAATTCGTTCTGGACTGTGTTCTGCGTTATAAAATGCGAAGGCCTGCATAACAAATAACCTCACTTATTGATGTGGTGACAGACAGCTGAGCACTGTGGTGAAGCTTTCAGCGTTGCTTGGACAATTGCCTCAGGCGATCCAGATAAGCAATCTCATCCGGCGCTGTTTGATCACGTTGTGCCTGCCAGAGCGTTTCTGCCAGACAGTCTATCATCTGGTGCATAATCTGATGTTCATCGGTCGTCTTAGCCAGCAGCTCCTGATAACAACGACGAATGCCGACAGGGCGATCTGTCATGATTTGTTCCTGCAGAGCGATATGCAGGCCCATATGCAAGTAGGGATTGGTGTGCCCGAGTTCTGGCGGAAACTCCTGAGAGGATTCTTCGGCGCTGCCCAGCAGTGCGTGATATTCGGGATGTAATTGAATAACGCTGGCAATTTGTTGTTCCAGCGGCGTCATTGATGGAGCGTCATTTTGCATTTTTTGCCAGACCAGATGATAGGCCTGACGAAGCTGATGTCGATCCTGATTAAACATGGTCATGTTTGTGACGACGTTTGTAGTCATCACAACAGGCGGTGACCACACATTTGTCGCAATGCGGTTTTCTGGCGGTACAGACATAACGACCATGCAAAATCAGCCAGTGATGCGCATCAAGTTTGAATTCGTCGGGCACTACCTTCATCAGCTTGTCTTCGACCGCGCGAACGGTCTTGCCTTTAGCCAGCCCGGTTCGATTTGCCAGTCGAAAAATATGAGTGTCAACGGCGATGACAGGCTGCTTGAAAACGGTATTCAAAATGACATTGGCCGTTTTGCGGCCAACACCGGGCAGTGATTCCAGTGCTTCTCTGTCTGCGGGCACTTCGCCTTGATAGTTATCAAGCAGAATCTGGCAGGTTTTAATGACATTCTCGGCCTTGCTGTTAAACAGGCCGATGGTTTTGATGTAGCTTTTCAGCCCATCAAGCCCCAGATCAAGGATCTGCTGCGGCGTGTTGGCGACCGGATAGAGTTTATCAGTGGCTTTGTTGACACCCACATCAGTCGCTTGCGCTGAGAGAATCACCGCAATCAGTAACTCAAACGGTGATTGATAGTTCAGCTCTGTTGTTGGCGCAGGGTTTTGTGCACGAAGGGCAGCAAAAAAGGCCTGCCTTTGCTGCTGATTCATAATCAGGCGGTCGCGGCTTCGGTTGCGGCCTTGCTGACTTTGGCCTGACGACGATTGACACGTGCATCAATGGTATTTTTCAAGGCAACGATCAAACCCAGACCGATAAAAGCACCTGGCGGCAACATAGCCATCAGAAAGCCACGATAGTCTTCAAAAATAACAATCTGAAAGCCACGCGCTGCTTCGCCAAACATCAATTCGGCCTGACTGAGCAGGGTTCCCTGACCGATCAGTTCACGCATGCCTCCAAGCAACACCAGTACCGCAGTAAAGCCAATACCCATCATGAAACCATCTACCAGCGACGGAGCTACCGGGTTACGTGAAGCATAGGCTTCAGCACGACCAATGATGGCGCAGTTGGTGACGATCAGCGGAATGAAAATGCCGAGAATAAGATATAGCTCGTGAAACCACGCACTCATAGAGAGCTCGATGATAGTCACGATGGAGGCGATAACCATGACAAACACCGGCAAGCGCGCTTCATCAGGAATATGATTACGTAGCAGTGAAATCAAGCCGTTTGATGCCACCAGTGTCAGGATAGTTGCCAGTCCCAGCCCCAGTCCGTTAATCATGGTGTTGGTGACGGCCAGCAATGGACATAACCCCAACAGTTGAACCAGTGCAGGATTGTTTTTCCAAAGACCTTCGTAGCTGAGTTGTCGATAGACGCTCATCAAGCTGGCTCCTCATGAATCATGAACAAACGGTCGCGATGTTCCTGAAAGTAAATCAGGGCTTGCTGTACAGCGCCCACTACCGCGCGTGGCGTGATGGTTGCCCCGGTGAACTGATCAAAACTGCCACCATCGCGTTTGACCTTCCAGCGAACTGCTGGCGGGTTTTCCAGAGACAGTCCTGAGAATTGCAAAATCCAGTCATCGCGCCGCTCATCAATTTTGTCTCCAAGTCCTGGTGTTTCTTTATGTGCTATCACGCGAACACCAGACACGGTGCCATCATAGTAAATGCCGACCAGCATATGGATGGAACCACTATAGCCATTAGGGGCTACCACATTTAAAACTGCGGCAACCGGAGTCTCGTCGAGGCGGGCACGGTACACCGTTGTGGCCTCGGTGGTGCCAAGTGCGGCTGTGGCAGGCAAGGTGAGTGTATCGGTCAGAATGTCGTTATCGAAGCTCTGTTCAGGCACTACCGCAGCAATAGCACGCAAAGTCGCCTGACGTTGATTTTCAACGATACGCTCACGAGTTTGTGTTTCTGTTAAGGCCACCAGCACCGTAGCTGTGATAGCAAAAATCGCCAGTAGCAGTCCGACACGCAGCGCCGGGTTTTCGGGCAGTCGTATCATCTATCTGGCTCCGTAAACACGCGGCTGGGTGTAGTAATCAATCAGCGGCACCAGCATGTTCATCAAAATTACCGCAAAAGCAACGCCATCTGGGTAGCCGCCCCAGACCCGAATAACAAAGGTCAGCAAGCCAACGCCGGCACCGAAGATCAAGCGTCCTTTGAGTGTGGTCGATCCCGAGACCGGATCCGTAGCGATGAAAAACGCGCCGATCATCGTGGCTCCACTGAACAGATGGAACATTGGCGTTCCGGTCAGATCAGGTGCTATCAGCTGAAAAATACCGCTAATGACAAACAGTGTGCCGATCATGGCCACAGGCACATGCCAGCTGATCACTCGCTTGTAGATCAGGTAAATACCGCCAAGCAGAAACCAGAAGTTCACCCATTCCCAGCCTTTGCCGCTGAACATGCCAAAAAGTGGCTGATTCATGATGACTTCGGGTGGCCTGAATTGGCTGATTTGGGTTTTCATGGCATCCAGCGGAGTCGCGCCGGACAGGGTATCCAGCGTCAGTGCTCCGGGTAACTGTCCAGTGAACACGTAGCTGATTGCCATCAGTAGATCAACAGGTTGCTGCGACATACTGGCGACCGGCAACCAGGTGGTCATCTCGACTGGAAATGACAACAGCAACAGCACATAACCGACCATTGCCGGATTAAAAGGGTTGTAGCCCAGTCCGCCGTATAGATGTTTGGCAAAGACAATGGCAAAAACCACACCCACAGTGGTCAACCACCACGGTGACAATGGAGGGATTGCCAGCGCCAGTAATACGGCGGTTACCACGGCACTTCCGTCACTGAGGAAAGGTTTGACCGGGCGCTCCCTGATTCTCAGCATCAGGGCTTCAGTTGCCAGCGCTACGGCTACCGCCAGCGTAATATTGACCAGCACGCCATAGCCGAAGAAATAGACCATGGCGACAACTGCAGGGACCAGCGCCAGCAATACCTGCATCATTTGCAATGTGACGTGATTGGCACCCGCCAGGTAAGGTGGACTCAGCCGGAATATCGACATTGTGATCAGTTATCCTCTTTGACAGCGGCGGTTTCGGTCGTCGATTCCGTCTCTGTGTTTTCAGCTTTTTTCTGTGCTGCCTTACTTGCCGCCAGAGCTGCCTTGCGTTGTTTTTGGCGTTCTTCTTTTTCCAGGCGCTCACGCTCCTGACGCGCCAGGCGGTTTTCATGGCGTTCGCGTGCAATATCCGATTTCCGGCGTTCGCGTTCCTGATTCATGATTTCCGTTTTGGCAAAGCGGAAATATGACACCAGTGGAATTTTGCTCGGACAGACATAATCACAGCAGCCGCACTCAATGCAGTCGAACAAGTTGTATTCTTCGGTTTTGTCGAATTCTTTTGACCGTGAATACCAATACAACTGTTGTGGTAACAGGCTGGCCGGGCAAGCGGCTGCACATTCACCACAGCGAATGCAGGGCAGTGGCTGACTGGCAATTGCCACATCATCAACACCCACCAGAATGCAATTGCTGGTTTTGGTAATGGGTAAATCGTCACCGGACAGGTTATAGCCCATCATCGGGCCACCCATGATAAACGGCTCGTCCGGCTGTCTCTTGGTTTCACAGAACTCAAGTAATTCACGGATCGGAGTGCCAAACAGGGTTTCAAAGTTACCGGCATGAGTGACATCGGTGCCGGTGACGGTCACGATCCGCGACAGCAGTGGTTCACCATGTCGGATGGCACGACCTACCGCATAGGCTGTCGCTGGATTGTGGCAAACAATGCCTATATCAATCGGCAGGCCCTTACTAGGTACCTGTTTGCCAGTGACGACCTGAATCAGCTGTTTCTCACCGCCCGTTGGATATTTGGTCGGAATAATCACAATGCGGGTGGTTTCGCTCAGTGCCTTGTTGGCGGTCAAAGCGAAGCGCATTGCCGAGATTGACTCAGGTTTGTTGTCTTCAATAGCGATGACACATTCCTTGGCTCGCAAGGCAAACATCATGATTTCAATGCCTTCGATGATGCCTGCGGCACGTTCCCGCATGATCATGTCATCACAGGTGATGTATGGCTCACATTCGGCGCCGTTAATCAGCAGTGTCTCAACGTGATGTCGCACCCCCGGGTTGAGTTTGATAAAACTCGGAAAACCCGCGCCGCCCAGCCCTACAATGCCTGCTTCGCGAACGCGCTGACGAATTTCATGTGAGGACAAACTGCGGAAGTCCAGCACAGGGTCGCGTTCGATCCAGCGATCTTCGCCATCGGTTTCGATCATGATGCAAGGTGCGGTCAAGCCCGATGGATGTGGCACCTGATGGTCGGCAATTGCTCTGATAACGCCAGAAGTAGGCGCATGCAGACATACCGAGACATGGCCTTCGGCACGTGCGACTCTCTGACCTTTCAGGACTTTTTCGCCAACTTCAACGATAGGTACCGCAGCCTCACCGATATGTTGCTGTAACGGCAGAATCAGGCGTTTGCTGATCGGCATTCTGCGAATCGGCATTTGTGTGGAACGTTTTTTGTGGCCGGGCAGTTTCAGGCCACCCGGGAATGACCCCAGTTGCTGCTGTGTCATGCCTGCTCTTCCTCAATTTTTTCCTGTACGGTGATGTGTTCCGGATCCGGCCAGCGCCAGGTGGTCGGGCTTGGCGTGGTTCGAACCATGTCGATACAGTCGACCGGGCAAGGAGCCACACACAGTTCACAGCCGGTGCACTCATCAGCAATTACCGTGTGCATGTGTTTTGCGGCGCCCAGAATGGCATCTACAGGGCAAGCCTGAATACACAGGGTGCAACCAATGCAGCGGGCTTCATCAATGACAGCCAGCATTTTGGGTTTTTCAGCACCAACTTCTTCGTCGAGTGGTTTGGGTTCGACATCCAGTAAGTCGGCCAGTGCCAGAATGGTGGCTTCACCGCCTGGTGGGCAACGGTTGATATCGGCTTCACCAGCTGCGATTGCCTCGGCGTATGGGCGGCAACCGGCATAGCTGCATTGACCACACTGGGTTTGCGGCAGCAGTTTGTCGATTTGTTCGACAATCGGGTCACCTTCAACCTTGAATTTGACAGAAGCATAGCCAAGCAGCAGGCCAAAAATGAGCGCAAGCAGAGTCAGTGCGAGAATAGCGGTCAACATGGCTTATACCTTGATGAGACCGGCAAAGCCCATAAACGCCATGGACATCAGACCCGCAGTTACCAGACCGATAGCTGCACCTTGAAACGGTGTCGGAACATCAGCTGCAGCCAGGCGTTCACGCATTGCAGCAAAGATGACCAGCACCAGTGAAAAACCAATCGCTGCGCCAAAACCGTAGACGGCTGATTCGAGGAAACCATGTTGTTCCTGCACATTAAGCAGGGCGACACCAAGCACTGCGCAGTTGGTCGTGATCAGCGGCAGAAAGATACCCAGTACCTGATAGAGCATCGGACTGGTTTTGTGAACCACCATTTCGGTAAATTGAACGACCACCGCGATCACAAAGATAAAGCTGATGGTTCTGAGAAATTCAATACCCAGTGGACTCAACAAAAACTCATTGATGAGGTAGCTGCTGATTGACGAAAGCGTCAACACAAAAGTGGTTGCCAGCGCCATACCCATGGCGGTTTCCAACTTGCGAGAAACGCCCATGAACGGGCACAAGCCAAGGAACTTCACCAGAACGATGTTGTTCACCAGGATAGTGCTGATCAGTATCAGGGCGTAGTCTGTCATTCAATAACCTACTGTTTTTCTCAGGAATTTATTTTGGCAAGATCTTAGCCTTGCCTCGGCCAGAGTTTTAATGAGCAATTATAGCTCAACACTGGCTGCTTAAGTAAGTGATTGTGCGCTTTGAAACTTTTTCCGAGGGCCAACAGGCCTTACCGGGCAAGCTTGGACTGAAGCTGATTGAAAAATATCCCGACCAGGGATACTAAAGACCCGTTTTGAGTCTTCTACTACGAACGGCGGCCGCCAGCTCGTTCAGTAATACATCAGTGTTGTCCCAGGCCATGCAGGCATCGGTAATGCTTTGTCCGTAAACCAGAGGCTTGCCTGCTTCTGCATTTTGTCTACCGGCGACCAGATGGCTTTCCAGCATGACCCCGATGATACGACTCTCACCTTCGCCGATTTGACGGCCCACAGCTCGACAAACGTCTTCCTGTTGCAGATGGTTTTTACCGCTATTGGCATGACTGCAATCGACCATGATGCGCACAGACTGACCGCTGCGTCCGATAACTTCGGCAGCTTCGTTGATACTTTCTGCGTCGTAATTCGGTGTTCTGCCACCTCGAAGAATCACATGACAATCATCGTTGCCAGTGGTTGAGAAGATGGCTGAGTGACCCGCCTTGGTCAGAGACATGAAATGGTGTGGCTTGGAAGCTGACAGACAGGCATCCACCGCTATTTGCAGGCCGCCGTCGGTTGCATTTTTGAAGCCGACCGGGCAGGACAGACCAGAAGCCAGCTCTCGATGCGCCTGACTTTCAGTGGTTCTGGCGCCAATAGCACCCCAGGAGATCAGGTCTGAAATATACTGAGGGCTGATTAGATCCAGATATTCTGTGCCTGCAGGAATCCCCATCTCTGCCAAATCCAGCAACAGCCTGCGTGCAATGTGCAGACCATCGTTGATTTTGAAACTACCATCGAGATAAGGGTCGTTGATCAGACCTTTCCAGCCCACCACGGAGCGTGGTTTTTCGAAATACACCCGCATGATGATGCATAGATCATCCTTGAGTGCTTCCATTACTGGTTTGAGTCGGCTTGCATACTCACGAGCCGCTTTGGGATCGTGAATAGAGCAGGGGCCTACAATGACAACCAGTCGATCATCACGATGATGCAGAATCTCCTTGATCGCATGGCGAGCATTGAACACTGTCTCAGAAGCCTGATCAGTGATAGGCAGCTCTTGATGCAGCTGTGCGGGTGGAATGACTTCCTGTATGCCAGTGATCCGCAAATCATCAGTGCTGTAACGCATGACCGTCCCAATTATCAATATCGAATAAAAAATAGCCCGATAGTTTACCCTTTTGGCGAAGCGGGCGCTATCAGAGACAGTGAGGCTTGTTTGAGCTTACTTCAAGACTGACTGATGAAATCCTTCCGAGGCATCCCTGACCAGATCAAACACATGCTCAAAACCATTCTGACCACCGTAATAGGGATCCGGCACATCGGTTTCGTGACGATCAGGGGCAAAATCAAGAAACAGCTTTACCTTATGCTGGTGTTCGCTGGGGCAGGCATTCAATAGAATACTGAGATTGTCACTGTCCATTGCCAGGATGTGATCAAACTCATCAAAATCACTTTGTTTGAACTTGCGTGCACGGATGAAAGATAAATCCACTCCGCGTTGACGTGCCGTATGCTGGGCTCTGGCATCAGGCGGTTCTCCGACGTGGTAGGCATGCGTGCCTGCAGAATCGACATGAAACCGTTCTGCTGTGCCCAGATCCTTGATCAAATTGACAAAAACACCTTCAGCAGTGGGCGAACGACAAATATTACCCATGCAGACAAAAAGTACCTTGATTTGGCTCATTAAAATCTAACCTCTTAGTTTTAACCCAGTGTGCTTTAACCCAGTTCAGCCAATAGCTGTGCGATCATCGATTCGGCTTGTCCCAGATAGCCGCCGCCGAACAGATTGACGTGATTGATAATGTGATAAAGATTATAAAGTGTTTTACGGCTTTGATAGCCTGCATCAAGCGGATAATGACTCTGATAGGCGGATCTGAAATCACCACCAAATCCGCCAAAAAGCTCGGTCATCGCAATATCAGTCTCGCGGTCGCCGTAATAACATGCCGGGTCAAAAATCACCGGGTTTCCCTTTGCATCAGCCGCGGCATTACCGCCCCATAAATCACCATGCAGCAATGACGGCTGTGGTTGATAGCCGACAAAAAATTTCGGCAGTTCCTCAATCAGCCGTTGCCCCTGATCACGCAAACGCCCACCAAATCCCTTGCCAGCAGCTAATTGTAACTGCTTGCCCAGACGGTGTTGCTGCCAGAAACTGACCCAGTCATGTTCCTGTGTGTTGATCTGTGGTGTGCTGCCAATGGTGTTGTTGATGTGCCAGCCGAAAAAAGGCTGTGCGATAGCGTGAAGCGCTGCTAATTGTTCGCCGAGTTGGGCTGAGGCGGCACCTCGCAGACTGCCCAGCTCGATATATTCAAGCACCAGATAGCTGTGTTGGTGATTGCTGCCGTGGCAGATAACTTCCGGCACTTTGACACAATGTTGTCCGGCCATTTCAGTTAAGCCCATGGCTTCTGCTTCAAACATGTCTGCCAGATGGGGTGAATTGACTTTAACAAACAGATCGACATCATCACTTTGCAGTCGGTAGGCGCTGTTGATGCAGCCACCGCCGATACTGCTAATTCGCTCTGGCACGAAGTCGTTACCGATGACCTCTGAAATATGTTGAGTGATGGCATTCAAGTCAGTCATAAGCATTTCCTGTCTCAATGGAGGGCACGGCTACCGAAATATCATACTGCCATTGCATTGCCAGCATTTTTCAGTGCTCGTTTAAGTGTTAAGCTTGGTTTTTATTGTGCCAGCAGGTCGGAGGAGACTGTCAATGTCTACAGAAATCCACAACCCCGCGATGAATCCCAAACAGAGAGTTGCCGAACATGCCGCGAGTTTTATCGAAAACGGCATGATTGTTGGGCTTGGAACAGGCTCAACGGCAAATTTTTTTATAGATGTATTGGCGCTGCGCCAGCAGCAAGGACTGGAAATTCAAACCACAGCAAGTTCTGCAATCAGTGCTATCAGAGCACGGCAGGCGGGTTTGACGGTGTTGGCCATCGAACAGTTGAGTCATTTAGATGTATACGTCGATGGCGCTGATGAAGTCACTGACGATTTGCAGTTGCTGAAAGGGCGAGGCCAGGATCTGGTGGCTGAAAAACTCTTGGCCAGTCATGCGAACAGTTTTTTTGTGCTGGTTGACGAATCCAAGATGGTCACGCAGATTGGTCAGCAATATGCCATTCCCATCGAAGTGTTGCCTAACGCTTGGCAACTGGTCATGCAATCATTGCAACAACAAGGGGCCAGTGGTGAACTGAGGCGAAACAGTGCAGGTGATAATGTGGCCGTGACAGCGGCGGGTAATCTGGTGCTGGATATGCGTTTTGCTGACATTGATACCGCCGGATTGAATCACCTGCTGGATACGCATCCGGGCATTGTCGAGCATGGCATATTTCACGATCTGGCCAGTGCGGTGTTTATCGCAGACTCATCCGGGGTGCGCGAAAGCTGGCGGTAAAGCCGGTGCGTTTGCACCGGCTTGCCAAGGTCTATCGTTTCAATTCGTCAAGAATAGTCTCAGCGCTGGACTTGCCGAACTCTCCAGATCCTTCCACGCCCAGATATTTGACAACGCCATTGTCAACGATCATCGCAAATCGGAAGGCCCGAACGCCCATCCCGCCGCCTGTTAAATCCCGGTCAAGCCCCATTGCCTTAACAAATTCGGCGCTGCCATCGGCAAGCATTCGAACTTTGCCATCAACGCCTACATGTTTGCCCCAGGCCGCCATGACAAAGGCATCATTGACGGCGAGACAGCAGATTTCATCAGCGCCCGCTGCCTTGATGGCATCAGCATGTTTGATAAAGCCTGGTAAGTGTTGAGCAGAGCACAGTGGTGTAAAGGCACCTGGAACGGCAAAGATCACAATCTTTTTGCCTTTGGTTAATTCAGAAACCTCTACCGGTTGTGGGCTTAATGGACAGCCCGTGTCGCTATCAAACTCGTGACACTCCGCAAGTTTTGCTTCAGGCAATTTTTGTCCAACTTCGATAGTCATAGTGAGCTCCTTTACACGGCCAATGGTCAAACACCAAGCATAAGGCAAACAGTCGTTTATAAAAACACTGTAATCACGTGGTTATGGCAATTTGGCGCTTTATCGTCAGAGCCTTTATGATGACGCTCTGTGTTTTTGACAAGTCAGGGGTGAAGCATGTCCAAACAAATCCGCTGGGGAATTCTTGGTGCTGCCAGAGTCAATGAGCGTCTTTTGCCTGCCATTTTGCAAGCAGAAAACGCCGAGCTGGTAGCAATCGCCAGTAGAAGACCGGGAGCCGCAGCCGAGTTGTTGCAGTCGCTTGCACCTGACCGTACCGATATCACCGCTTTGGATGATCCGCTGGCATTGCTGATGAGAGAGGACATTGATGCCGTGTATCTGCCAATGGCCAACGAGGAACATGCGCACTGGGCTTTGCGAGCTATCAAGGCCAACAAACATGTGTTGATAGAAAAACCGATGGCGCTCACGGTGACTGATATTGACGCTATTCAGGCACTGGCCGACAAGGCCAATGTTAAAGTCATGGAAGGCTTTATGTACCGTTTTCATCCTCAACACGAGGCGGTACAGCAGATCATCGACAGCGGTGCTATCGGTGATGTCAGAATGGTCAGAACCTGTTTTTCCTTTCCGATGAAAGCGGCGCGGATGTATCGGATTTTCAGAGATATCGCCAATGGCGGCGGCGCGATGTGGGACATTGGACCCTATGCAATACACACGGCTCGACTGTGGTTTGACAGGGAACCTGAGTCCGTGATGGCCATGGCAAAACTCAATGAGCATGGTGCGGATGTGAGTCTGGCTGGCATGTTTGATTTTTCTGATGGGCGCTATGCTCAGTTTGAAATCAGCTTTGAACATGCAAGGCGCAGCGAATACGAAATTATCGGTACGCTGGGCGGCATCAAATGCAACATTGTCTGGCAGCACGCCGCTGATAAGCCGGTGATTTCCTGGTGGACCGATGCCGGACAACAGGAACAGCTGGAATTAGCCGCAGCCGATCATTTTGTGCTGGAGATTGAACATTTCTCGAACTGCATTTTGAATGACACAGCCCCCTTGCTCAGCCTTGCAGATGCCAGAGCCAACTGCGCTGCCATTGAAGCTGCATTAAAGTCGGTGGCCGAAGGGCAACGGATCAGTATCGATGGCTAACGGCTCAAACTCTAAAGTCCGTCAGATGCTCGGGCAATGGCAACGACGCTGGCAGAAAAGCCAGACCGGCAATATCCTGGCTCGATTACTGGCCTGGGTCATTCTGGGTATCGCCATGTTGATGAGTCTGTTTTTGTTGATATTTCTTCTGATGATCAGCTGGTTGCTGATCCCGGTGATGATTTACCGCGCACGCCGACGCGCTGCCGCGATGCAAAGTGGGTTTAACTCCCGACAAGCGCATAGCAGGGCCCATGTGATAGAAGGAGAAGTCGTGCACAGAGAACAAACTGACAGGGATGTTAACCGCGGAAAATATTGATTATCAGGCTCAGCAGCACACTGACGATCACCATCGAGGTCAACGGAATGAAAGTTCGACCTCGCTCGGTTTCAATATTGACATCACCGGGCAGTTTGCCAAACCAGCTAAACAACCAGGGGGCAAAGTGCCAGAGAACGCCTGCCGCTACCAACACACAACCAAGTAAAATTAGCGTTTTGGCCATGTTTTGAATCGCTTCATGTTGGGTAGGCCCTCAGTCTGACAGATAGTATTCGATGGTAGAAACCACCCGGATACGTTTGATATGCGGATTGTTATTGTCGCGGGCGGTAATGCTGAACTGGCCTTGTGAAGCGGTCTTGATTTTACCCAGATGACTGCTGGAATCTTCAGCAAACTTTTCTGCCACTTCTCGGGCATTACGCGTGGCTTCTTCGATCATGTCAGGTTTGATGTCATTAAGTCTGGTGAACAAATATTCTGTCTGACTCATGTAGTTGTCACCTGAAAACACCAGTCCCTGCTTGCCAAGTTCAGACAGTTCCCCCATGACGGCACGAACCGTATCAATCGCATCGGAATATACAGTCACGGTCTGCGTTGCTGAGTAACGGTATTCGGAACGCCCTGAGCCATATTGTTGAGCTAACTTGTCGGTGATTGCCGGGGCATTGACGGAGATTTGCTGAGGATCGATGCCTTTTTCAATCAGGAATCTGCGGATTTGTTCTGTGCCAATATCCAGCGAGCGATACAAGGCGCCAAGATCATTATTGGCTTCGGTGAAGGTGAGCGGCCATATGACCACATCAGCAGGCATTTCCCGTTCGGAAAGCCCTTTGACAGTGACGGTGCGTTCGAATTGACGATACTCGATAGCCGCTTTGCCAAGCAGATGGCCTAAACCAATCAAACCAAGAAATATGCCGAGTGCCAACACCGCAAATTGATGTTTTGTCATATTGGTCATGTTGGCTCCTCCGGATGCTTGAGTCAGTTTCGCTCTGAAAAGTGCTCCCGAGCATACTCGACACGTTGGCTGGGTGTCATTCGATTTTTTTTGCCGAGTGCTTCAATTTGACGCAGTCTTGGCAATAATCCTCGACCATTTGCCATCTGAATGGTCAAACCGGGACGTGCATTCAGTTCCAGCAACATTGGTCCCTGAAAACGATCCAGCACCACGTCAGTACCGAGGTAACCCAGTCCGGACATTTCATAACAGGACACTGACAATTCCAGCAAGGTTTGCCAGTGCGGTACTTTCAAATTCATCAGATTGAGACCGGTGTCAGGATGCAACAGAATCGGCTTGTCGAACTGAACAGCTCGCAGCGCGTGACCATCGCCGATATCCAGGCCGACACCCACAGCCCCTTGGTGCAAGTTAGCCTTGCCATTGGAATCCGAGGTGGATAGTCGCATCATGGCCATCACTGGAAAGCCCTGAAACACGATCACGCGAGTATCAGGTACGCCTTCGTAACTGAAACCGCTAAAGCAATCGTCAAAATTAATCAGTGCTTCGATAATCGCAACGTCTGCCTTACCGCCCAGAGAGAATAACCCGGCCAGTATGTTGGTGACATGGCGTTCCAAATCGCCGATACCGGCAATCGAACCGTTAGAACGGTGATAACCTCCATCATCCTGGCCGGTAATGACCAAAATGCCTTTGCCGCCTGAACCATTGGCAGGTTTGATACAAAAGCCGGCGCAATCGGCAACGATTCCTGCAAGATCGCGAACTTCATGTTGTTCACGAATGACGCCAATCAGTTCGGGCACCGTGACACCTGCTTCCAGAGCGATCTGCTTGGTCTTGAGCTTGTCATCTACCAGTGGAAACAAGCGTCTTGGGTTATAGCGGCTGATGTAGGAGATATTACGCCGGTTCATGCCCAACACACCCATGCGCGAGAGTCTGCCCGGATGTGCGTAGCGCTCGGCCAGTCGTTGCCACCAACTTTGTTTTTCGATGACTTCGCTCACTTGTGATCATCTCGCAGCATCGGACGGAAGCGTTTCAGTTCCAGCAGGCGATAGCCGGTATAGTTACCAATGAGCATCACCAGTGCCATCAGCATCAACTGAATACCGAGGAAGTTGAAGGTGAGATGGCGAATAACGTCATTATTCATAGCAAGGAAAGCCACAATCGCCACCAGTAATGATCCGCCACCTTGCACCAGAACTTCATGAGGGCCTTCTTCCTCCCAGAGAATTGACATGCGCTCAATGGTCCAGGCGAGAATGATCATCGGGAAGAAAGTGATTTTCATGCCCTCGGTCAGACCGAACTGGTACGCCATAATGGAGAATATGGCGATCATGCCTATGACGATAATAATCACCGCGGATATTCGGGCAACCAGTAGCAGGTTCAGGTAGGAGAGATAGGAACGCAGCAGCAGACCGGTACCAACGATCAATAAAAAGCCAATCAGGCCGGTGATCAGACTGGTTTGAATAAATGCCAGGGCAATCAGCACCGGCATAAAAGTGCCGGAAGTCTTGATACCAATCAGAATGCGCATCAACACTACCATCAGCACGCCCACCGGGATCAGCAGAATGTTTTTGAACAGGGCCTGTTCTTCCAGCGGCAAGCTATATAGCGAGAAGTTGAGTAACTGATTATCAGCAAACTTCTGGCTCAGTGCGATGTTAAATGGCTGCTCCTGTTGAATCATCGAAAAACTGACATTGGAATTGCTGCCGCCCATCAGTTCAAGAATAGGCCCAGAGTGATATTGCCAGAGCAGCAGGTTGTGCGGTTGTCCCTGCGCGCCGGTTTCAGGGTTGAATAACTCGTAGTCCTCACCGTCGAAGACTTGAATGTACTCCGTGAGTTGCTGACGTCTGCGACCATCTTCCAGAAACAGGCCATGTACCCGTCTGGCAGGCACGCCGGCTTGTTGAAGTAGCTGAACCGTCCACATCGATTTGCTTTTTTGCTGTGCGAGTAACTCGGCTTTTTGTCGTTGATTGCCAAATTCGGCAATCAGTTCGCGTGCCAGTGTGTAAGGCGTCGCCGATCGCTCAATTGCTCTTTCGAGAATTTGGTTAGCTGCAGTGGCAAACGGTTCTTGTTCTACATTGACTCGAATGGCCGGAGGGCGCACGGGTAGCGATGGGATGGCATAGGGGTCGACCAGCATATCGACACGGTAATAAAGCTGTTGATTGCCCTCGGCTCGTCGGATTGACCATTCTGCACGCATGGCACCATCACGCTCAACAAAGGACAAGCCATAGCCTGGACTTGCTGCCGTTTGATTGAGCTGGGTGAACCCCTGCTGTGTTGAGGGAATCGCCAATGAGGCCAATACTTCCTCACCCTGTGCAACAAAATCCACTCTGGCCTCAATTGACCAGGTTTGACGTTGCTCCCCCGGCAGCCAGGGGATGTCAAAAGTCATATGTCGGTGTATCGACAGGGCAGTACCGACAAGAAACAACAAGCCGACCAGCAAATAAAACGGGAAACGCGACGCCATCAATGACTCCGGAATTAATCAACTTCAGGCGCAGATTTTGCCGGTGCCTGTTCAACATTTTCGAGTGGCTGTGGTTTGGGTTGAGCAAGTTTTTTGGCAACATCAACTACTGCGATATCACGAATAAACTCACGTCCCAACAAAATCGGATAAGTCAGGTGACTTCGATCAGTCAGCGTGAATTCTGCCCGCTCGGTCAGTTCACCGATGCGAATTGTCAGGCTGACAACCGGACGACGATCCGTACCATCAGCTGAGGATTGACGGATTTTTGCATAGCGAACCAACGGTGCTTCGATGTCATAACTGGCATCGGATTCTTCTTCGGGCAAAATTGAAAAACGGACCCAGTTTTTGCCGTCACGCTCGGTGACCACGATGTCTCTGGCATGCATGGATGATGTTGTGGCGCCAGTATCCACACGCGCTTTGAATACCCGGTTGAGCGTTTCGACCCAAATCCATTCCACCTCACCCAGCACGACTTTGTCACCCAGTTTTGGCGGTGGTGGCGGTGGACATTGTTGAGGCTCTTGCGGAGCCATCATAATGATTGGTTCTGGTGGAGTGTCCAGTCGTTCGTTGATAAGCTGAATCTGCTCCAGAATTTGTTGCTGATCCAGTTGTAGCGCCAGCACGCCAGTGGCTTGACGTTCAGCTGTTTGTTCAATCGCCGCGCATTGTTCAGCGATACTGGCGGTCAGGCGCTGTTCAGAGTCGGCAACGGTAGACTCGACTTCTTCAATGGTAAGAACAGGACGCGTCTCAGTTTGTTGGACGCAAGCAGAGAGCAGGCCGCTGAACAGCAGCACTAATGGCAAGGTTTTTTTATCCATGACTTCCTTTAGATTCAGGTGGTGGATAAGCAATTAATCGCAAAGTTTAGCAAATCCGGTGATGCTTGTATGGTCGTTTATGGCCGTTTGAGTAACAGGTGAATGTATCGTCCCATGTCACGATAGACCGGCATTCTGCAAAAACGTGCCTCAAGTGCGAAAATCTGTTCTGGATCACTGTTTTTCAAGGCGTCCTGATTCAGATAGTCATGAAACACCCTGACACCGCTATGAGCCTCCACTTCAAGACCCATTTGTCCGATAAATTCCATGACTTCATGGGGATACAGTGGATTGGGAGGACTCAGCTTGTGACCTTTACCGATGTATTCATCGTCAAGTATTGGTTGCAGCCGCCAACCGCCTCTCAATACATTCTGATAGACCATGGCATTGCGGTTGTAGAACAACAAGGACAGGTAACCACCGTGTTTTACTCGTTCGGCAATCTGTGCAAGACCCTCATAGGGTGCTACCAGCCATTCCAGAACGGCATGGCACAGTACCAGATCAAAGGGACCTTCATTGCTCGACAGTTGTTGTAACGATTGATGCAGAAAACGGGCGGGTAATTGTGCCTGTTGAAATGATTCACGCGCGATGTCCAGCATCCTGGCTGAAATGTCCGAGCAGGTGATTTGATGACCTTGCTCAGCCAGCCACAGACTGATCTGCGCCTGACCACAGCCAGCATCCCAGACATCAAGCGTTTGGCTGGCGGTGACCGCAGACAAGTCCTGTTTAAGTATTTTCAGACGCCACTCGCCCTTGGCCGTGTCGTAGATTCGCGTCGAAAAGCGTTCTGTCAGATCGTCGAAATTACGATCTTCACTGCTCATGACTGGCTGCTCAGCAAGGTATCCAACAGTTGATCCAGTGTCTGAATGCGGTCACTGGCTTCTGGCATGAATTCGGTGAAGCGCAGTTTGTCTTGTCCATCCAGTTTGAATTTGGCAGGTTGTTGCTGAATTAGCTGAATAATCGTCATCGGATCGATATTGGGCGACTCTTCGAAGATAATCCGGCCACCTTGTTCGTAGACATCAATTTTGCGAATCCCTGCGGCCTTGGCCTTGAGACGCAATTCATGCACAGCAAAAAGCGTCTTCACCTGCTCGGGCAGCAAGCCAAACCTGTCGACCATTTCCACTTGCAGATCGTAGAGGGATTCTTGGTCCGGCGCGGCCGAGATGCGTTTATAAAGCACCAGCCGGGTATGGACATCTGGTAAGTAATCCGAGGGGATCAGTGCCGGAGTGTGCAAATCGATTTCGATAAAGTGACGCTGGCTGTCGAGGTCAGGCGTCTTGCCCATGCGTAATGCGGTGACTGCGCGCTCGAGTAATTCGTTGTAGAGCGTAAAGCCAATCTCTTGCATCTGACCGCTTTGCTCATCACCCAGTAACTCGCCAGCGCCACGAATTTCCATATCATGAGTGGCCAGAGTGAAACCTGTGCCCAAATCTTCAATTGATTCGATGGCTTCCAGTCGTTTCACGGCATCCTGCGTCATGGAGTTATGCGGCGGAACCAGCAGATAAGCATAAGCGCGATGGTGAGAACGTCCGACCCGACCTCGGATTTGATAGAGCTGCGCCAGACCGAGTTTGTCTGCCCGGTCGATAAAAATGGTATTGGCACTCGGTACATCAATGCCGGTTTCGATAATCGTGGTACACACCAGCACATTAAAGCGTTGATGATAGAAGTCGAGCATCACCTGTTCCAGCTGACGTTCGCGCATTTGACCATGGGCAACAGCGACCTTGGCTTCAGGCATTAACAGCTCGATTTCTCTGGCCACTCGCTCGATATCATCGACCTTGTTGTGCAGGAAATACACCTGGCCGCCACGTTTGATCTCACGCAGCATGCCTTCACGGACTCGCTCTGCATCCCACTGTAAAACAAAGGTCTTGATTGCCAATCGACGTGCCGGTGCCGTGGCGATGATCGACAGATCACGAATACCGGAAATTGACATATTGAGCGTGCGCGGAATCGGCGTGGCGGTGAGTGTCAGCACGTCGATTTGGCTACGATACTTTTTCAGTTGCTCTTTCTGAGTGACACCAAAGCGGTGCTCTTCATCAAGAATAAACAAGCCCAGTCGTTTCGGTTGAATGTCCTGTTGCAGCAGTTTGTGAGTGCCGATGATGATATCCGCTTGGCCTTCGCTGATAGCAGCTTTGACGGTATCCAATTGTTTCTTTGAACGAAAACGCGACAACACTTCAACACGAACCGGCCAATCGGCGAAACGATCCTTGAAGTTTTCGTAATGCTGCTGTGCCAGCAAGGTGGTGGGTACCAGCACCATGACCTGCTTGCCTGACTGCACTGCCAAAAACGCAGCACGCATCGCGACCTCTGTTTTGCCAAAGCCGACATCGCCACAGACCAGTCGATCCATGGGTTTGTCGGATTGCATGTCGGCGATAACAGCATCAATCGCGTCTTGCTGATCGGGTGTGGTTTCAAATGGAAAGGCTTCAGAAAAGGCCTGATATTGCTCATCTGGTGCTGCGACAGGTGGTTTTTTGTTGGCAGCACGCTTGGCATAAATATCCAGCAGTTCGGCCGCAACATCACGGGCTTTTTCGGCCGCTCTGCGACGTGCTTTTTCCCACTGACCACTGCCCAGTTTGTGCAGGGGCGCCAATTCAGGAGCGGCACCACTGTATCGACTGATCAGATCCAGCGAGGCCACCGGCACATAGAGTTTGTCTTTGTTGGCATATTCCAGCGTGACATATTCAGCGGTCACGTCACCCACATCCAGTGTCTGCAAGCCGAGATACCGACCGACACCGTGATCTTCATGGACTACAGCAGCCCCGATGGTCAACTCTGCCAGGTTGCGAATGATGGCATCACTGTCGCGTTTTTTGCGTTGACGTTGCCGACGCTGCATCGCCTGTTGACCAAACAACTGGGTTTCTGCGATGACGGCAATTTGATGTTGCTCACTGACCAGGCCCTGTTCTACCGGGGCGACGGTAATTGCCAGTGGGCTGTTGTCATCAAGAAAAGCCTGCCAGTTATCGACCTGCTTGACGGTGATTTGCTGACGACGCAGCAAATCAAGCAGGGTTTCCCGGCGTCCGGCAGATTCGGCAGCAAACAGAATTCGACCTTTGAATCCATCGATAAAACTTTCCAGCGCTGCGCAGGGTTTGTCCTGACGGGAGTTGATGGTCAGTGGCGGCGGGGCAATGGTCTGATAGTTGTGATGACCCTGTGACTCGCTGAGTTGAAAGTTCTGACAATGCAGCTGTGCAAAGGATTTGAACTGGTTGAACAGCTCTGGAACAGCGATGAACATTTTTTCTGGGGGTAGCAGCGGCCGCTCTGGATCTACCTTGTGCTGTCGATAACGTTCGCTGATTTCGGTCCAGAATATTTCAGCAGCATCGTGTGGCTGGTTAATGGGTATCAGCAGGCTGTTATCCGGTAGATAATCCAGCAAACATGAGGTTTCTTCAAAAAACAGTGGCAGATAATATTCAATGCCGCCGGGCAGATTGCCAGCGCTGACTTCGCGATAAATCAGGCTGCGTTGAGGATCGCCATCAAATTGCAGGCCGAACTGGCGTCGAAACAGGCTGATGCTTTTTTCATCAAGTGGAAATTCTCTGGCGGGTAATAACTCAACGTCATCGATGCTCTCGTTAGAGCGTTGACTTTCAGGGTCAAAGGTTCTCAGTGTGTCGATTTCATCATCAAACAGATCAATGCGATAGGGTTGTTTAGCCCCCATCGGGAACATGTCGATGATGGCACCACGCACAGCAAACTCACCGTGCTCCATGACTTGAGAGACGCTACGGTAACCGGCTTTTTCCAGTCTGAGGCGCCACTGTTCGATATCAAACTGTTCGCCGGTTTGCAGCCTGAGTGTGCTGCCTTCCAGAAATGAGGCGGGGGCAATGCGATGCATTAGCGTCGCGATCGGCACTAATAATATGCCTCGGCGAAATGTCGGCAGCTGATGCAGCGTTTGCAGACGCTCGGAAATGATGTCCTGGTGCGGTGAAAAGTTGTCGTAGGGCAGCGTTTCCCAGTCAGGAAAGTGCAATATCGGCAGTGAACTATCGGCAAGATAGAAGCGGATTTCAGTTTCCAGCCGCTGTGCCGTCGCCATATCGGCGGTGATGACCAGCAGCGGTCCTTCGTGTTGTACGGCAGCATTTGCCAATAACAAACCCTGGGCACTGCCGTAAAGCTGTCCAGCATGACGATGGCTTTTGGCGGAGACGGGTAGTTTGGGTTTGAACAGGTCGGCGCTGTTTGAGGGCATGATGTTGTCAGAAAAAATCACTATTTTCCCACAAAACCGGGCTGACAGACATGCCTAGTCATCAATCAGCTTCAGCGCAGAAAGACTCAGGGTTTTTTTAATAATACCCATACAAAAATAGCGGATAGTGCTATAGTCAAATTTTTTGCAAGGGCGCAGGGAAATGGCAGTTAAAAGAACCGAAAACGTCGTCTTGCTCAAAGTTATCGGAACTTGTGAGCTTTTGGTGGCATTGGCGATGTTTTATTTCTATGGCGACAAGATGCCTGCCGTGATTGGCGGTGTCATTCTGCTTGGTTTGGCAGGCAACAGTTTCTATCAGGCGCATAAGTGCTATCAGAATCAATACTCACCCAAGCGGAATGACGATGCATGACATTGATGCTTGAGTGACTTTAGCTTTGCAGTCATGATCTGTAGCCTCAACACCTTACTAATCATCGACTGCAAGCAATGTCTGATAATCCGCAAGTCACACAACCGCCCTTTGATGCGGCTGAATATCTCAAAACGCTGACCAGCCGTCCCGGTGTCTATCAGATGATTGATGCCGAGGGTGTGGTGCTCTACGTCGGCAAGGCAAAAAATCTCAAAAAACGCGTCTCCAGCTATTTCAGAAAAACCGGACTGACCTCAAAAACCACCGTGATGGTGGCGCAGATAGCCGCCATTGAAACCACGGTCACACACACCGAAAACGAAGCCTTGATTCTGGAAAACAACCTGATCAAGGCCTTGATGCCACGCTATAACATCCTGCTGCGTGATGACAAAAGCTACCCATATCTACTTATTTCAGCGGATGCCTTTCCGCGCCTGAGTGTGCATCGTGGCGCCAAACGGGTGCCGGGAAAATATTTTGGCCCTTATCCCAGTGCAGGTGCGGTGCGAGAGAGTCTAAGTCTGCTGCAAAAGCTTTTCCCGGTGCGTCAATGTGAAGACAGTTATTATCAGAATCGCAGCCGACCTTGCCTGCAGTATCAGATCAAACGCTGTACAGCACCTTGTGTGGGATTGATTTCTGCCGAGGACTATCAAAAAGACGTTCAACACACGGTGATGTTTCTGGAAGGCAAGAATCAGCAGGTGATGGATGAACTCAGTCAACAGATGCAGGAAGCTTCTGTCGCTTTGAAGTTTGAACAGGCGGCGGCCATTCGCGACAAGATCATCGCACTGCGCCGGGTTCAGGAAAGGCAATATGTCAGCAGCATGCAGGGCGATCTGGATGTGTTGGCCGCTATCGTGCGTGATGGCATGGCGGTGGTGGAAGTGTGTTTTATCCGTGGTGGACGCAATCTGGGCAGTAAAAGCTATTTCCCCAAAGGCTCTGCTGACAGCAGCCCGGAAGCGTTGCTGGCGGCATTTATTCCGCAATACTATCTGGGCAAGGATGTGCCGGCCGAGATACTGCTCAGCCATGAGGCTGACGATTTGAACCTGCTGCAATCTGTTTTGCAGAGTGAGTCTGGCCACAAGGTCAGTCTTCGCAAGCCACAGCGCGGTCATGCAACGCGCTGGTTAAAAATGGCGCTGACTAATGCCGATATCAGCCTGAGCCAGCGGCTGAGCAGTCGTGCGAATTTGCTGCAACGTTTTGAAGCGCTGCAAGAAGCGCTTGAGCTGGATGAACTGCCAAAACGACTTGAATGTTTTGACATCAGCCACACTCGAGGTGAGAAGACAGTGGCTTCATGTGTGGTGTTTGGGCTTGAGGGCGCTATTAAGAGCGACTATCGCAAGTTCAACATTGAGGGGATCACGCCTGGCGATGACTATGCCGCGATGAATCAAGCGCTCACGCGCCGCTTTACTCGTCTGCAAAATGGTGAAGGCAAACGCCCGGATTTATTACTGATTGATGGTGGTAAAGGCCAGATTCGTGAAGCTCAGGAAGTATTGGCAGAGCTGAATCTGAGTGATCTGCCGATTTTAGGCATTGCCAAGGGGCCGGAGCGCCGGCCTGGAGAAGAAACCCTGTTTCTGGTTGGCCGTGCGGGGGAGGTGACGCTGGCGGCGGATTCACCGGCATTGCATTTGTTACAGCAGGTGCGCGATGAGGCTCACCGATTTGCGATTACCGGTCACAGGCAACGGCGAGCCAAAGCCAGGCAGACTTCTTCTCTAGAGGATATTCCGGGGCTTGGGCCGAAACGACGTCAGAAGATTCTGCAACAATTCGGCGGTTTGCAGGAAGTCAAACGGGCAGGCGTCGAAGACCTTGCCAGAGTTGAGGGCATAAGCGAGTCACTGGCCAGAAAAATTTATGATGTTTTTCATGCTGATGCACCCCATTAACCGGCCAGGGTGCTAACATGAGGCCATCTTTCAGGATGAAGCGATACCCATGCTAAACGTGCCTAACTTACTCAGTCTGCTGAGAATTTTCTTGATTCCGGTGCTGATTCTTTTGTTTCTTCTGCCACACGACAGTGCCGCGTTCTGGGCAACGGTGATATTTCTGGTCGCCGCGGTCACCGATTGGTTCGATGGTTATTTGGCGCGCCGCCTGAATCAATCTTCACCTTTTGGAGCGTTTATCGACCCGGTTGCCGACAAACTGATTGTGGTGGTGGCCCTGATACTGATTCTGTTCAAAAATCCGCAGTGGCTGATCCTGTTGCCAATCATCGTGATTGTAGGCAGAGAAATTACCGTGTCTGCCCTGCGAGAGTGGATGGCAGAACTCGGTGCCAGAAATGTTGTGAAAGTTTCCAATATGGGTAAGTGGAAAACCACCTTTCAGATGATTGCCATCGCCTGCTTGATTTTCAGTGACAGCCTGTTCGGTTTGCCGGTGTTTGAGCTGGGATTGGTTCTACTTTACGTCGCTGCCATTCTGACTTTATGGTCTATGTTGATTTACCTCAGAGCTGCATGGCCGATGTTGATGGATAAGGGTTGACATTAAAATTTAACTGCCTATAATGCACGACTTCCTCAGCGGGAATAGCTCAGCTGGTAGAGCGCAACCTTGCCAAGGTTGAGGTCGCGAGTTCGAACCTCGTTTCCCGCTCCAGATACAAAAAAGCCGCGGTCAGTATGCGTTACTATCGCGGCTTTTTAGTCTCAAAACAGAGCACACACCCCGGCTGGGTGGCAGAGTGGTTATGCAGCGGACTGCAACTCCGTGTACGCCGGTTCGATTCCGACCCCAGCCTCCAATTAAAAATGCAATAAAATCAATACTTTAAAGCGCTTTCGGCGCTTTTTTTTATGCCCGGCATTTTTGACGTTTTAACCCCTCATTTCCACCCTTGCCACCCCAAAAAGGTGGAAAAACCACCCGGCAGCGGTCAGTAAACGCGTCTACGTCGGCGGCGGGTACAGATATGGCGACCAAGCCATTCCGGAATGGAAAGCTCAGAT
>NZ_APHR01000043.1 GCF_000349205.1 Methylophaga lonarensis MPL
GCAAGATGSTCGATTACCTGAAAAAGACTGACATCAATCGTTACCGTGATTTGATTGCTGATCTGGGTCTGCGTCGCTAATTGCAGACGTGAGCTCGAAGTTACAGTACATCATCCATGTCGTGAGTAACGGCATCAGGTCAATGACCTGAGTAATTTAATGCCCCTGAAACACCTGTGGTTTCAGGGGCATTTTCATTTATGCGTTCAAGCCTGAACAGAAAGGTCTGTTCAGAGTGTTGTCAAGAGAAGGAAGATAGTGTGAATTCAGTTAAAAAATCAGTGCAATTTGGCGAACATCTGCTCACTCTGGAAACGGGTAAAGTTGCCCGCCAGGCAACAGGTGCCGTTATTGCAAGTCTGGGGGAAACTTCAGTATTGGTCACGGTTGTTGGCAAAAAAACAGTCAGCCCGGGCCAGGACTTTTTTCCATTGACCGTCAACTACCAGGAACGGACTTACTCAGCAGGTAAGATCCCTGGCGGTTTTTTCAAACGTGAAGGTCGTCCCAGTGAAAAAGAAACGCTGACATCACGTCTTATCGATCGTCCTCTGCGTCCATTGTTTCCAAAAGGTTTTCTTAACGAAGTTCAGGTCATTGCTACCGTAATGGCGCTGGATCCTGCCATTGACCCTGACATTCCTGCCATGATCGGCGCATCTGCTGCTTTGGCAATTTCCGGTATTCCTTTCAACGGCCCATTGGGTGCAGCTCGCGTGGGCTACGTCGATGGTCAATATCTGCTGAACCCAAGTCGCAAGCAGCTGGATGACAGTGCGCTGGATTTGGTGGTCGCGGGTACTGAAACAGCGGTGTTGATGGTTGAATCAGAAGCTTCTGAGCTGCCTGAAGAAGTCATGCTGGGTTCAGTTATGTTTGGTCATCAGCAAATGCAAACGGCCATTAATCTGGTCCGTGAGCTTCAAGCGGAAGTGGGTAAACCTGCATGGGACTGGACACCTGCGGTCAAAAACGAAAGCCTTTATGATGCCGTTAAAGCCAACGCCTACGAAGGTATCAAGGCGGCTTACAGCATCAGCGATAAAATGCAGCGCCAGGATCAGCTTGGTGAATTGCGCAATGCAGCGGTAGAAGCTTTGTGTGGTGATGCTTCTGAGTGGAGCGAAGAAGAAGTTAAAGGTGTTTTTGCCAAACTCGAAAAAGAACTGGTTCGTGGTCGCATTATTGCTGGCGAACCGCGCATTGACGGACGTGATACCAAAACAGTTCGTCCGATTTTTGTCGAAACCGGCATTCTCAAACGCGTTCATGGTTCTGCTTTGTTTACACGTGGCGAAACCCAGGCGATTGTCGTTGCCACACTGGGTGCTGAGCGTGATGCACAGATGATTGATGCGGTAGAAGGCGAGTATCGTGACCGTTTCATGCTGCATTACAACTTCCCGCCGTTCTGTGTGGGTGAAACAGGTTTTGTTGGCAGCCCTAAACGTCGCGAAATCGGTCACGGCAAACTGGCCAAGCGTGGTATCCAGGCGGTCATGCCAAATGCAGAAGAATTTCCGTATGTAGTTCGTGTGGTGTCAGAAATCACTGAGTCCAACGGTTCCAGCTCCATGGCATCGGTCTGTGGTACTTCACTGGCACTGATGGATGCGGGCGTACCTATCAAGGCGCCTGTCGCCGGTATTGCAATGGGTCTTATCAAAGAACCTGATGGCTATGCGGTTTTGACCGATATTCTGGGTGATGAAGATCACCTGGGTGATATGGACTTTAAAGTTGCCGGTACTGAAAAAGGCGTCACCGCGCTGCAGATGGATATCAAGATTGAAGGTATTAACGAAGAAATCATGCGCACAGCACTGGCTCAGGCACGTGATGGCCGTTTGCATATCCTCGAGAAAATGAATGTGGTCATTTCATCGCATCGCGCCGAAATGTCAGAATTTGCGCCGCGCATTATCACTACCAAGATTCACTCAGATAAGATTCGTGATGTCATCGGTAAAGGTGGCGCTACCATTCGTGCTATCACCGAAGAAACGGGTGCCACCATTGATATTCAAGACGATGGTACTGTGATGATTTTCTCGTCTGACTACAATGCCGGTCAGGCTGCGCTGCGTCGTATTGAAGACATCACTGCTGAAGTTGAAGTTGGCAAGATTTATCAAGGCCGTGTTGCCAAGTTGATGGACTTCGGTGCGTTTGTCACCATTCTGCCTGGCAAAGATGGTCTGGTGCATATCTCGCAAATCTCTGATGAGCGTGTCGAGAACGTCAGCGACAAACTGTCGGAAGGTGACATGATTCAGGTCAAAGTGCTGGAAGTTGATCGTCAAGGCCGTATTCGTCTGAGCATGAAGGCGGTCAATGAGGAAGTCCAAGCAGACTAAACTCTGGTCATACGCTAAACTGAAAAGCCCCGCTCAGCGGGGCTTTTTTGTGGGAGAAAATCATTCATGTGGCGAAGTGTTCTGCTATTGATGTTGTGGTTGCCGTGCACTGTACATGCTCAGACATTAAGAATTGCCGCCGCCGCTGATTTACGTTTTGTGATGCCGGAGCTGGTGTCGAGTTTTCAGCAGCTATCCGGGATCAGAGTCAATGTCACCTATGGTTCATCGGGCAATATCACCAATCAATTGCAACATGGTGCACCTTACGATGTGTTTTTTTCGGCAGACGTTGCCTATGCTGAGCGTTTACAGCAATGGCAACTAACACGTGGTGAAGCGTTGCATTATGCAGAAGGTTACGTGGCACTGTTTGCCAGCCATCGTTCAGCGCTGGATGTCGATGCCGACTTATCAGGATTGAAGCAGGCCTTGCTGGCAGGACAGATCCAGAAATTTGCAATCGCCAATCCGGCGCATGCACCTTATGGACAATTAGCTGAACGCATATTACGTGAGCATCAGTTATGGGAAATGATCGAGGACAGGCTGTTGCTGGCTGAGAATGCTGCACAGGTGATGCAGTTCAGCCTTACGGGTAATGTCGATGGCGGTATTGTGCCTTATGCGATGGCGATTCAGCCGCGAATGGCTGCGCGCGGCCGTTATCAACAATTGCCAGGCAGTCTTTATCAAGTGGCTGTTATTCTCAAGCAGGCACCTTTGGTTGCAGAACAGTTCCTTGAGTTTATCGCCAGTGATGAAGCCTTGGCGATTTTCCAAGCCCATGGCTTTGGCAGAGTCGGAGACTAGATACCCAATATGGATTGGCAGGCACTTTATGTTTCATTGAAGCTGGCGACCGTGACCAGTCTCAGCTTGTTTCCAATCGGAATGGCGCTGGCTTACTGGCTTAACCGGACTCAGTTCAAAGGTCGCTATTTTGTTGAGGCATTGCTGACCTTGCCCTTGGTCTTGCCACCCACAGTGTTGGGCTACTTTTTACTGGTATCGATGGATAGTCAGCATGTGTTGGGTGGATTTTTTGCCCAACTCACCGGCCAGCAACTTGCTTTTTCCTTTACCGGACTGTGGCTGGCATCGATTATTTACAGTTTGCCGTTTGCGGTTCAGCCAATTCTTCGAGCCATGGAGCAAGTCCCGGATAATCTGCGTGAGGCTGCCTGGTGCAGTGGTATTTCGCGTTGGAAAACCTTTTTACGTATTGAAATGCCACTGATTTGGCCAGGCATTATGACGGCCTGGATCCTGAGTTTTTGTCATACCTTGGGTGAGTTTGGTGTTGTACTGATGATTGGCGGCAACATTGCCGGAGAAACCCGCACTCTGTCGATTGCGATTTACGACAGTGTGATCGCTTTTGAGCATCAGCAGGCGACAGTGATGTCGCTGATATTGCTTGGCATCTCGGTGGTGACAGTCACCCTGGTTTACAGCCTTAACCGACTGAAATATCGGGTGGTACGATAGTGAAAAGACTGTCAGTCGATATTCGCTTGCAAACGCCTACGCAGTTGGATGTGCAACTGACGTGTGAACCAGGACAGATGCTGGCGCTGGTCGGTCCATCGGGAAGTGGCAAAAGCACGACCTTACGTTGCATTGCGGGTCTGCTTAAGCCACATGATGGGGTCATCGAAAGTGGTGGTCATCGCTGGTTTGACAGCCATCAAACCTTGAGTCTGAGCCCACAAAAACGGCGGGTTGGCATTGTGTTTCAGGATTATGCATTGTTTCCGCACCTAACTGTGGCGGGCAATATTGCGCTGGCTCTGCAGGCAGACCAGGATTCATCGGCGCAGGTGGACACATTGCTTGAGCAAGTGCATTTGTCAGGTTTGGCATCACGTTATCCTGCGCAGTTGTCGGGTGGGCAACAACAACGCGTCGCACTTGCCAGAGCTCTGGCACGTCGCCCTGATGTTTTGCTGCTGGATGAACCTTTCTCGGCGGTAGATAGAGTGACTCGCCGCAAATTATATTTGGAGTTACATGCGCTGCGTCGGCAATTATCGATGCCGGTCATCCTGGTAACGCATGACTTGGATGAAGCGGCGATGCTCGCGGATCAGATGTGCGTGATTCATCAGGGAAAGACCTTGCAGCAGGGCGCTATTGATGAGGTGTTGCAACGGCCTAAAAATCTTTCTGTGGCCAGTCAGGTTGACGTTCGAAACCTGTTTGAGGGTGAACTGGTGCAGGCCGGCAACAGCTTCAAACTGCGCTGGCATGAACATCTCTTTGAGGTTGCACAGCCGTCTTTGTCAGGAAATGAATGGACCGAAGGTGAAGTGCATTGGCTGATTGCGCCGGCTAAAATACTGTTGCACCAACAGCGTCGACCATCCAGAGGTGATCAGGAAAATGCTGTGAATGCAGTGGTAGAGCAAATTATTACACTGCGTGGCATTGCCACTTTACTGGCTACAGTCGAAGGCGGTCACGGGCAACAGTTGCAACTGGATGTTCCGGAGCATGTTCTGCAACGCAATAAAATCACCATCGGGCAAAAAATAGGCATGTCTTTATTGGCGCAGGCCATTCACATCATGCCTCGAAGTGCAAAAAAGGAAGCTGGCAATCATGACAAATCTGGATTGGCATAACATTAAAGCGGCGGTCTGGCGGCCGCACAGTGAAAAGTTAAAAGCCATTGGCAGGCTGGATCCGGTCTCTCTGGACAGTCTGGTGGGCATTGATGAGCAAAAGTCTGCCCTGATGCAAAATACCGAGCGGTTTATCCGTGGCGAACCCAGCAATCATGCCTTGTTGTGGGGCAGTCGCGGCACGGGAAAATCGTCTTTGATCAAAGCTCTGTTGAATCAATATGCCGAGCAGGGGTTGCGGATGTTGCAAATTGACAAGGAGCAATTGCACTGGCTTCCGGAGATTCTGGATGATCTCGAAGATCGACCGTTTCGCTTTGTGATTTTTTGTGATGATTTATCCTTCGAGGTGGGTGAAGACAGCTATAAGCCTCTAAAAACCTTGCTGGAAGGCGGGCTGGAATTACCACCCGAACATGTACGTATCTATGCGACTTCCAATCGCCGGCATCTGATGCCGGAGTTACAGGCGGAAAATCAGCTGAGTAAAGTCGTGGGTGATGAAGTGCATTACACCGATAGTCTGGAAGACAAGCTGGCCTTGTCAGATCGATTTGGTCTGTGGTTGTCGTTTTATCCGGCAAGCTGGGACAGCTACCTGACCATGGTGGATGTTTTATTTAAAGATCATTCGATTGAACAGCAGCAACTGCATGAGGCGGCCAGGCAGTTTGCGATGCGTCGGGCCAGTCATAGCGGTAGAACGGCGGTACAGTTTTACAAATCCTGGTTGGCAAACAAAGGTGCTTGAGGGCTGATATCAAGCGTGACCCTGTGTCCATCGCCAAGCGCTTCATTACGATAATACCAACCCAGTTTTTCAGTTAACTGTGCAGTCAGTTGCAGGCCGAGACCAAAACCGCTCTCTGTTGTGGGGGTGGATTGTTCCGGGTAGAGATGATTGACGATGCTGATTCGAGTGTCTTGCTGTTGGATTGTGACTTCACCTTGCCATGTGTGCTGAAAAGCATTACGAATCAGGTTGCCCAGAACAATTCTCAAGGCGACTTCGGAAACCGAGACTGTGCAGGGGCTGCAGTCGATATCAACGCTGACCTGTTTGTCACGCAACAGATAACGCATATCTTCAACCAGTTGGGTTAAGGTCTGCTCTAAATCAAGGGTTTGTTCGGGCAGTGGTGATGAAATATCACGACTCATCCACAGCAGTGTTTCAGTCAAATGGTGCATGTTCAAGCTGGCGCGATCAATTCTGTCAGTGATTTCCTTGAGTACTGGTGGCAGTGTTTCAGATTGTTTTTGCTGCCAGCGTGACATCAGCTCAATATTGTTTCGTATCACACTGATGGGCGTGCGTAATTCATGACTGGCATAGCGGAGAAACTGATGTTCGCGCTGCAGACTCCGGTTGACTGAAATAAGACTATTGCGTGTCAATTGGGCCATTTCGTTGAGTTCTGGATACATAAAGTCAGGCACCGGTTGTTCCAGTTGTTCAGCAGTTAACTGACGGGTCCATTGTCCCAGCCTGGCAACGGGGCGGGAGATATGTCTGAGCAGCAGGCCTGTGATTACAATCAGCGTGAGTGCGCTCAATAGACTGAATAGCAGCAATAACTGCAGGCTCTCAGCCATATTTCTGCCCATTAAGGGACTGACGCTGTCACGAGACATGGAACGACTGATAAAAACCGGCTGATCATTGATATCAATACGCAGCACAAAATGCATGATATCCGGTCGTTGCAGCCAGCCAGAGGCATCGTGTTTGAGCAATTCGCCCGGACTTGCCGGTGGCCGGTTAAAGGCTGAGCGTATCTCTTCTGGCAGTTGTTGCCAATCTCTGCTGATGCGTGCTCCGCGATAGATTACCGACTCGTCCATATCAGCATCTGGATGTGTGGCAAAGTAGGCCAGCGCAGCGTTTTCCATGGCACCTGAAACGATATTGTCCATACCACGCACAAAAAAATGGATGCTCAGTAGGGAATAGCCAATCATAACCAACAGGCCAAACACCAAAAAACTCAGGGTAAAAAGTCGTTTAAGGCTGAGCGGTCGTTTCATCGTCGAGCTTCCTGAGTGTCACGCCGTGCCCGGCAATGGTATGAATCAGTGGTGGAGAAAACGCACCATCTACGGCCTTGCGCAGGTGGTGAAGATGAACTTTGAGACTATTGCTGTCAGGCGTGGTCTCACCCCACACGGATTGTTCCAGTTTGTACCGGGGAACAACTTCCGGCGCGGCTCTTAGCAGACATTCCAGTAATTGCCAGCCACTGGGGGAAAGCTTCAGTGGGCTACCAGCCCGCATCGCTGTGCGTTGTTTGAGGTTCATTTGCAGATCGGCATAGCTGAGCAACTGAACTTGGCCACTGCGTCGCCGTGACAGCGCATCAATTCTGACCACCAGTTCTTCCAAGGCAAAGGGCTTGACCAGATAGTCATCAGTACCCGCATGAAAACCAGAGATCTTGTCATCGACCTGATCTCGGGCGGTCAGCATCAATATCGGAATATCCCGACCTTCCTGTCGTAACTTTTCACAGACGCCCAGCCCATCCAGTCTGGGCAGATTCAAGTCCAGTAGTAGTACGTCATAATCATTGTCAGTCAGCAGGTTTAATCCGGCAACGCCATTGCTGGCGTGATCACAGTCGATCTGCTCCAGTTGTAAGTAGTCAATGACGGTTTGGGCCAGATCCAGATCGTCTTCAATCAATAAAGTACGGGTCATACTGAACCTCTCTGAACAGGGCTGCCTGAAAGTGATTGTGGTTTGAATAGTCGAGCAACATCCAGTTGAATCATCAGCAGGCAAGGGATAAGGATCAAGGTGATCACCGTGGCAAACATGATGCCGTAACCCAATGATACCGCGGCAGGAATCAGAAACTGTGCCTGTCTGGAGGTTTCACTCAACAAGGGTAACAGTCCAGCAAAAGTCGTGAATGAGGTAAGCAACACCGCTCTAAGCCGATCTCTCGCTGCCATGCTGATAGCCTGATGCAGGTTGGCACCTTGCGCTTTGAGATCATTGAATCTGGATACCAGTAACAAGCTGTCATTCACCACCACACCACTTAGCGCAATAATGCCGTTGAGTGACAGAATGCTCAGTGACAAGTCATTCATCCAGTGACCGAGAATTGCGCCGACAATGCCAAACGGAATGGCGGTCATGATAATCACTGGCTGAATGTATGATTTCAGTGGCACCGCCAGCAGGATATATATCACCAGACTGGCGACCATAAACACGGTCACCATTGAAGACTGTGTTTCAGCCTGTTCCTCCGCCTCACCGGCAAAATGAATATTAAGCCCTGGGTATTGGGCCAGCAAATCAGGTACGACTTGTCTGCGCAATTGACTGACCAGTTCGGTGGCGGATTGCAGATCCTTGTCAACGTCAGCGGTCAGATACACCGCTCTCTGGCCGTTGATACGCGTGATGCGATCACGGGTGAAGCCATAATCAATGGTGGCAACAGACGAGAGCGGAACCACTGAACCATCCAACAATCGGATGCGGGCATTGACCACATCTGCAGGATTCTGCCGGTCAGCTTCCGGGTAGCGAACTCTGACCTCAATCTCATCGCTGTTACGCTGAAAACGCTGTACCACTCGACCACTGAAAGCTTGCAGGATTTGCGAGGCCAGCATATCTGTCGTTAAGCCCATGGCAAGGCCCTGGGCGTTAAGCCGAAGCTGTATCTGAGGCTGACTGGGGTCAAGCGTATCTTCCAGACCCTGGATCGCGGGTGTTTGCAGTAACAGTTGGCGAAGCTGCTGTCCGGCCCTCGTCAACACCTCGTCATCATTGGAACGAAGCTCGATGCGCAGTGCGTCAGCCATGCGACGTGTACTGCGGACATTGAGCGTGCGAACACCTTCAGGCTGTCCTATGAGTCTTTGCCAGGTCTGGCTGAATTGCTGCAAATCGTATGGCGCATCAGGTGTTAGTTCGACCACCAATGAACCAGACTGATCGGCAGTCGACAGTAACTGCAGATTGGCAATGCCACTGTGTTGATGTTCGGTGTCTTCTCGAAGCTGTTGATCCGCCCGATAAGCTCTGGCTTCTATCATCAGCAAGGTTTGATGTGTCTGACCAAAACTGATGTCATTTTGCATGTTCAAGTTAGCTGTGACGGTGTCTCCGGGAATGCCTGGGAAAAAACTGATGCGGATTTTTCCGCTGGCCGGCATGGCGATGACCAGTGCAAAAATGGCAATAAACATAATGACCACCGCGTAACGTTGCCTGAGCGCAATATCTATCACCGGACGATAAATCCGGCTGGCAAACCATTGGAGACTGCTGTCCGCACCATTCTGGATTTTTTTCCAGCCAGCAACAAGCGGGTGATGACTGGTGCGTCGCTGGGTGTTCAGATGGGCGAGGTGAGCAGGCAGAATCAGCTTGGACTCTACAATGGACAGCATCAAGGCAATACTGACAACTGCTGCAAATTGAGCATAGAGACTACCCAGACGTCCTTCGATATGAGACAGCGCATAAAAGGCCACCACGGTGGTAAAAACACCAAACAAGGTCGGAACTGCTACTCGCATAGTGCCTTTGATGGTGTTTCGCAGTGTATCGCCTTCTTTGGATCGGACGCTGTATATACTCTCACCGACCACCACTGCATCATCAACAATAATGCCCAGTGCCAGAATAAAGCCAAAAGTTGTGAAGGAATTAAGCGTCAGACCGGCATAGCTGTCACCCATGAAATAAAGCGTGCCGAAAAAGACAAAGGGCAGACCCATGGCAACCCAGAAGGCAACGGTAAGATTGAGAAACAAGGCCAGCAGCAGAAATACCAGCGCGATCCCGGTAAGTGCATTTTTGATGAGCAAATCAAGGCGCTGATTGATGCTGACACTTCGGTCGTACCAGGAGGCCAGCTCAACGCCTTGAGGCAATTTGCCGGAGTGTACCCAGTTATCGACGACCTGACGGGCACCGTCTACCGTATCAGAGATATCATCCATGCCGGTGGTGATGACCTGGAGCGCAATACTTTCCTGTCCCTGAAAACGAGACAGCACAGAAGTGTCATCATCATAATCATCACGAATGGTGGCTACATCGCCCAGTCTGATTTGCTGGCCACGTGGTGTGGTCACCAGTGGGATGTCTGCAAAATCCTGTTGCAGATAGGCTTGTTGGGAGGCTCGCAATTGCAGAAACAGACTTTCATTACGCAAAACGGCCGTCATGGTGTCCGACGAGCTGGCGTTGATGGCTGTTTCCACATCGGACAGGGACAAGCCATAGGCTTGCAGCTGGCCTTCATCAATTTCGATAAACATCATCGGATCGAGCCAACCAGAGATGCTGACCCGATTAATCTTCTCATGTGCCATTAAATCCGATTTCAGCTCTTCTGCCAGCTGCTGCATCGTGTGGCGATTGGAGTTGCCGTAGAGTTGCAGCCACAGCGCATGTTCCTCGCGTTCTGCCTTGCTGATGACAGGGCGTTTCGCTTCGGCAGGAAAGGTGGAGATAGCATCGATCTGATTTTTGACATCCCGTAATAGCTCATCCAGATCGTAACCGCTTTGCATTTCCACGCTGATGCTGACACCACTGCGAGTGGATGAACTGGTAATTGAGCGGATTCCAGTGACGTCTTCCAGTTGATCTTCTATCTTGATGGCAAGCCCTTCTTCGGATTGTTGGGCTGACCCGCTGTCATAGCTGACAGAAATGCTGATACTGTCAGGCTCTCTGCTGGGAAATGCCTCGCGTCGGAGATTGCCCATTTCCAGTACGCCAAGCATGATCACCAGAATCAGCAGCAAATTGGCAGCAACAGGGTTGGAGGCAAACCAAGGGATAATGCCTCTGCGTGATGACAGGTTATTCATAGGAAAGCCCTGTCAACAGGGGATTGATATGCATGCCGATACGATAGGTATTCAGAGGATTTTTCACCACACGTTGCGACTGCCCGGCCAGATCGGCTGGTGGTTTGACGTAAATCAGGCTATCGCGGCTGAATACCGGCTCTGCACTGAAATTCTGCAGTGTATTATCTTCCGAGACATACCAGACTTCTCCTCGTTGGCTGAGCGCGGTATTGGGGAGTTGCCACAAACCATCAAGCGCTTTGCCTTCGAGATTGACGCGTAAAAAAGTCCCGGGATAAAGCGCGGGTTGTTGATCCAGAGGATTGCTGACACTCAGCACCACCGCACGTTGACGGGTTTCGCTATCAAGATGCTGTTCGACACGTAATACTTCAGCTTGCCATGAACCTGTTCCATCCACTGCAGACAGCTGTGCTGACCACTGGCTGGCAACCAACAGTGTTGGCTCTGGTAATAATGTCCATTCCCGAGCAGATAAGGGCAACACAATCTCTACGCGTTCAGTGCTGTAAATCGTCGCGACTTCATGTCCTGATTGCACAAAAGATCCGGGACCGGTGTGTCGCGCCACAATCAAGGCATCAAAAGGGGCGGTGATCCTTGTTTGTTGAAGATCCTTACGAGCGCTTTCCAGAGTCACAGTCGCTTCACTGACCATCGCTCTTGCTGCCGCCAATTGTGGCTCACGCAATACCAGCGGTGAATCGGGTTCTCCTGACATTCCGGAAGCAAGCCATTCTTCGCGAGCCTGAATTTGCAAACGCTCTTCTTCAAGCAAGGTCAGTTGAGCTGCGGCCAGTGCCTGTTCGGCACGACTGACGGCGGCGCGGTAATCACTGTTTTCAAGTTGTATTAACCAATCTCCCGAGGCAACTCGATAACCACTGTCAAACTGTTCAGCAATTTGTTCAACGCGACCCGCAACCTGTGAGCTCAACTCCAGCTGAAAACGTGCCTGGCTGGCACCAAAGGTGGTCAATTGAGCCGAATAACGACCAGATTCAACTTCAATTACACTGACTTGTGGGCGAATAGGCGGTGCTTCCCGCACCGGAATTGGCCGATTGGCTTCTACAGCGATTTGATACTGGTTGTAGGTCAGCACTGCGACCAAAAACAGCAGTGCCGCAATGACAAAGCCCCAATGAGAGATAAACTTTTTCATGCTTCGACTCCAAGTCCCAGTGCCAGCCCCAAATCAATCCTGTTTGCCAGTCGTTGATAGGCGAGAGTGTTCAGTTGTGCTTGCAGGTCGTAGCGTTGTTGCTGGACTGACAGTAATTCGAGGATGGTGGCCAGGCCATTGCGGTAGCGTTGCTGGTAATTCAGCAGATTGCGCTCGGCACTTTGCAGAGCAGTGCTGATATGTTGATATTGCAATGCGAGACTCTGCTCCTGGCTGATGGCCTGATCGACCTCAACCACCGCACTCAGCAGTAGTTCGCGATAGGCCTGATAGCTCTGTTCTGTCTGTAATTCAGCAATTTCGGTGGCAGCTCTGAGCCTTCCACCCTGATAAAGTGGGGCAGTCAATTGAGTCAATATTGACCAGGCCGGTGCGGCAAATAAGGCTCCCCGGGCATTGCTGGCTGAATCATTCAAAAGTAGCTGCAAGTTCAGTTCAGGTAACAGATCCTTATAGGCGACTTGACTACGCAAGTCATTTGCCTGAATTGCTGCAAAAGCAGCCTGTAAATCCGGTCTTCTGGCCATAGTCTGAGTTGGCAAACCAGCCAGTGGCAGGACGACTTCGGGATAGTCTGTAGGAGTCAACAATTCAACAGGGACGATCTGTCCGGTCAATAAACGCAGATCATTTTGCTGCCGTTGTAAATCTTCTTTGGCGGCGACCAGTCGGGCTCGACTACTGGCCACACTGGTTCGGGCACTGTCAACATCTTCGAGTGTTCCTAAACCGTTACGATAACGCTGTGCGATGAACAGTTCTGTTTGTTCAAAGTCTGTCAGTCGTTGTTGTTCGATCTCGATGCTGTGTTGCAGCGCAATCAGGTTCAGCCAGGCACGCATGATTTCAGCTGCCAGCGTATCCATAGCAGATTGATAGAGCCACTGCTGCTCAACAATATCTAACTCAGCGGCAGAGACTGAATCGGCAATTTTTCCCCACAGATCAAGTTGCCAACCAACGTTTAACTGACTGCTGAACCTGTTGTCAGATGATTGTCGCTCATGACTGCTACTGACACTTACCTGGGGACGTTGATCCGCTTGAGTCTGTCTGAGCTGAACCTGGCGAATCTGCAAGGTCAGCAAAGTCTGTTGCAGGCCGGGGTGGTTGACTCTGGCCTGTTCAATCAAGGTTTGCAAAGCGGGAGAATCAAGCAGGTCCGTCAGGGTGCTTGCCGACTGCATTTCGCTAATCTGTTGCCATGCTTCAACAGTACTTTGCTCCTCAATAATCTGAGCCTGATAGTTGGTTCGCTCAGGCATTACAGAGCAGCCATTCAGGGTCAGTAACATCAGTGATACAAGACCCCAGACAGGGTTCTTATATTGTTGGCAGGAGCCGATTACGGCCATTAATTTTCTCCAGATTGGTGATCGTCGGAGCCAACTTAGCGGATTTGGGGTTAACGGCAGGTTAAGTCTGGAAAAATGTTGTTACTGACTTTGGATTAGAACGATATGTATGAACATGCTATTCTTGTGGGTTTTTTCGAACTAAAACAGTCAATGTTGTTGAGTCCACCCTAGCGTTCCCCATCGCCTATTTTCAGCCGACTTCAGCCGGACAGGCATCTTGTGGCTGGCTGTTATCTGGAAACGCCTGTTTCCGAAATTCAAACACACTTGCAGGAATTTTTTATGCTTCCAACATGGAAACGTGACTGGTTTTCCAATATTCGCGGTGATCTGCTGGCCGGCCTGGTGGTAGCACTGGCTTTAGTTCCTGAGGCGATTGCCTTTTCAATTATTGCTGGCGTGGATCCCAAAGTCGGTCTGTATGCTTCGTTCTGTATTGCGGTGATTATCGCTTTTACCGGCGGTCGGCCAGGCATGATTTCAGCCGCTACCGGTGCCATGGCGCTGCTGATGATTACTTTGGTGCGCGAACATGGTCTGGAATATCTGCTGGCGGCAACCTTGCTGACCGGTGTATTTCAGATTATTGCCGGTTATTTGCAACTGGGAAGTTTGATGAGATTTGTCTCACGCTCCGTGGTCACCGGCTTTGTGAATGCGCTGGCGATTCTGATTTTTACCGCCCAGTTGCCTGAGCTGACCAATGTGACCTGGCATGTTTATGCACTGACCGCCGCGGGACTGGCGATTATTTACCTGTTTCCCTATGTGCCCAGGATTGGCCATCTATTGCCTTCACCGCTGGTGACCATTGTCGTGTTGACCGCATTTACCATGCTGGTCGGGCTGGATATTCGCACGGTGGGCGATATGGGTGAGCTGCCGGATACGTTGCCGGTGTTCTTGTGGCCGGATGTGCCGTTGAATCTGGAAACGCTGATGATTATTCTGCCTTACGCGATTGCGCTGGCGATTGTCGGTCTGCTGGAATCGATGATGACTGCCACCATTGTCGATGATTTGACCGATACCAGCAGTGATAAAAACCGCGAGTGCAAAGGTCAGGGCATTGCCAATATCGGTTCCGGACTGATGGGCGGCATGGCCGGCTGTGCGATGATCGGCCAGTCGGTGATCAATGTTAAGTCGGGTGGTCGAGGTCGTTTATCCACCTTTGCCGCCGGTGTGTTTCTGCTGGTGATGATCCTGGTGCTGGATGAGTGGCTGACGCAGATCCCGATGGCGGCACTGGTGGCGGTCATGATTATGGTCTCGATAGGTACTTTTTCCTGGGAGTCTCTGCGGGATATGAAAAAACATCCACTGTCGACCAATATTGTCATGGTGTCGACCGTGGTATTTGTGGTGTTGACCCATAACCTGGCCATCGGTGTTGCCGTCGGTGTACTGCTGGCGGCGCTGTTCTTTGCCAACAAGGTGGGGCATTACATGGCGGTGGAATCGTCTCTCAGCGAGGATGGCACTGAGCGAACCTACCGGATTCTCGGCCAGGTATTTTTTGCCTCGTCCGATAAATTCACCTCGGCGTTTGATTTCAAAGAGGCGCCTGAGCGTGTCATTATCGATCTGACACAAGCACACTTCTGGGATGTGACCTCAGTGTCGGCACTGGACAAAGTGGTAATCAAGTTCCGCCGTGAGGGGGCTGAAGTCAAACTGATCGGTATGAATGACGCCACTGCCACCATTGTTGACCGTTTCGGGGTGCACGATAAACCGGACGAAGTTGAAAAACTGCTCAAGGGCGGGCATTAGGAGAGAGACGGGAATGACCAAAATAATTGCTTGTATCGACGGCTCAAAAGCTGCCACGGCCGTTTGTGATGCCGCCGCCTGGGCCAGCCAGCAACTGTGTGCTTCGCTGGCGTTGCTGCATGTGCTGGACAAAACTGAGTATCCGACTCAGGAACAACACAGCAACTTGTCCGGTAATATCGGTTTGGGCAGCCGGGAAAACTTGCTTGAAGAACTGGTGGAGCTGGATGAAAAGCGCAGCAGACTGGCGCTGGAGCATGGCAAGCACCTGCTGCAAGCTGCCAAACAACGCGTTGAATCAGCTGGCGTTGCGGAGGTCAGTATCCATCAACGCCATGGCAACCTGCTGGAAACACTGGCCGAAATGGAAGCGGATATGCGGCTGCTGGTGATGGGCCGGCAAGGTGAAGCGCACAATGATGAAAGTCATGCCATCGGCAGTCATCTGGAAAATGTAGTGCGTACCTTACATAAGCCGATTCTGGTGGCTTTGCCTGAGTTCAAGACGCCACAAAACTTTATGCTGGCTTATGACGGCAGTGCTACTGCCAAAAGCGCATTGGACAAGATCGTCGACAGCCCTTTGCTGAAAAACTTGCCCTGTCATCTGGTGATGGTGGCGGACGCCACCCCACAACTGGAAGCCGAGTTGAGCGAGGCTGGAGCCCGGATGCGCAATGCCGGTTTTGAGGTGACCACGGCCATGCGCAGTGGCACAGTTCAGCCGACCTTGCAAAAATATCAGCAACAAAACACCATTGATCTGCTGGTGATGGGCGCTTATGGGCATTCTCGTATCCGCCAGTTTCTGGTCGGTAGCAATACCGCCAAAATGGTTCGGCTCAGTGATATTCCACTGTTGTTGCTCCGCTAAATAATCAGCAGGTTTTGATTTTTTTTATGATTCGATGTCGCTACACTTTGGGGATATGAGATCCTCGACGGCTTGCATGAGTCCAATACATTAGACAGCCAGTAACCTTCAGAGCCGCCAATCAATTTCTGCCAAGAGGTCAAAAACTTGATTCAGTTACCTGCAGTTGCAAGTGAGTATGCGCAGATTCAGGCCAATTCAAGGGTATTGATTCTGGATGCTGCGATTGAATCGGTTTTATGGGTGAGTGAACAATGTCTTCACTGTCTGGAGCTGTCGATTCAAACGCTTGAGCAACAGACACCGGCAGATATTTTAGGTGACTCACTTTATCAAGCCCTCTCAGAAATTGATGAACATCAACCATATCACCTGACGCTGGAGTTTCAGCGTCAATCAGCACAACAATTACTTCGGTTTTCTGTGTCAGTCTGGCGAACCACTGACTACCTAATTCTCGAATTTGAGCCGATTGCGCTACAGACGGAGCAGCGTCTGCTAGCCAAAACAAACCAGTGGTTGAGTCATCTCTCACAGGTGACACACAGTGAATCTGTGCCCCGGGTTTTGGTTGATGCGGTGGCCGAATTAAGCGGTTTTGACAGGGTTTGTCTGCACAAGTTTGACGCCGAAATGAATAGCATGGTCATAGCGGAGCACTGTAAACAGGGCATACCTTCTCTTAAAGGCTTGTCATTCCCTGCGTCGCAGATGATGTGCGGGTTTCAACAATATTTGAATCAACACATTATGATCTGCATAGATGATGTGCATTCACACAGTCAAC
>NZ_APHR01000044.1 GCF_000349205.1 Methylophaga lonarensis MPL
TCAGGGTGAGCTTGATCGTCATTCCGGAAAACGTGCAACGTTTGTCCGGAATCTCTGCACGGCCTCTGCTAGATTCCCGCCTGCGCGGGAATGACGGGTCTGGGGCGCGGGAATGACGGTGAGTTGGATCGTCATTCCGGAAAACGTACAACGTTTATCCGGAATCTCCGCACGGCCTCTGACAGATTCCCGCCTGCGCGGGAATGACGGGGCTGGGGCGCGGGAATGACGGACTTGGGTGCGGGAATGACGGTGAGTTGATCGTCATTCCGGAAAACGTGCAACGTTTGTCCGGAATCTCTGCACGGCCTCAGTGAGATTCCCGCCTGCGCGGGAATGACGGGTGAGGGACGCGGGAATGACGGGACTTGGGCGCGCGAATAACGGGTGAGGGACCCGTTATAACGGCTACGTGTCGCAGGAATAAGGAGGCAGGCTGCTACTGTGTGCAGATGCCACGCCCTTTTATTCGCTGACTACGACGCCCTCAACCGACCCAACGTCTGGCATTGTGGAACAATCTCAACCACGGTGCATCCTGTCCCCAGCTATCCGGGTGCCAGGAATGTTGCACCGCGCGAATCACACGCTCAGGATGCGGCATCATGATGGTGACGCGACCATCTGTGGTGGTAAAGCCGGTCTGACCATTAGCAGATCCATTAGGATTAAACGGATAACGCTCAGTGGGTCTTGCATAGTTATCGAGATAACGCATCGCCATCAGCGCTTGCTCACTATTGCCTGTTTCACTGAAATCAGTCCGACCTTCGCCATGTGCCACAGCGATCGGCATGATCGATCCGGCCATGCCCTGTAACAAAATCGAGGGTGACTCAGTCACTTCCACCAGTGAGAAACGTGCCTCGAATTGCTCTGAGAGATTGCGACTGAATCTTGGCCAATGCTCACTGCCCGGAATCAAATCTTTCAGTTGCGACAACATCTGACAACCGTTACAGACGCCCAGAGAGAAGGTATCCTGACGTTCGAAGAAGGCGGCAAATTCATCGCGAGCACGATGGTTGTGCAGCACTGTGCTGGCCCAACCGCGACCTGCCCCAAGTACGTCGCCGTAGGAAAAACCACCACAAGCGACCAGACCTTTAAAGTCTTCCAGAGATACCCGTCCTTCAACGATATCGCTCATATGGACATCTATCGCTGAAAAACCGGCATGATCAAATGCCGCTGCCATCTCCAGTTGCCCATTCACGCCCTGCTCACGCAGGATAGCCATTTTCGGGCGATGACCGCTAATGATGTATGGCGCAGCGACCTGCTCTGCCAAATCAAAACTGAGTTTGGCATGCAGCCCTGGATCATTTTCATCCGCCAGAGCGGTGAATTCTTGCTCGGCACAGTCTGGATTATCACGCAGTGACTGCATGCGGTAACTGGTTTCTGCCCAGAAACGTTGCAAAGTACTTCTGCGTTGTTCGAGTACAAGTTCACCATCAACACTGATACGAATCGTCTGAACAGTCGAAGGCTGGCCGATCACATGGCTGTGTTTGTGAAGTTCATGCTGTTCAAGCACTGACATCACTTCTGAAAGTTGTTGAGCAGGGACTTGAATCACCGCCCCCAGTTCTTCATTGAACAACAATGACAGCGCATCACTGCCAAGTTGCTTCAAATCAATCTCAAGCCCACAGTGACCCGCAAAGGCCATTTCACAAAGTGTTGTGATCAGACCGCCATCGCTGCGGTCATGATAAGCGAGCAGCAGCGAAGCTTGTCGCAGCGACTGAATTGCTTTGAAAAAACGCTTGATTGTGATGGCATCATCAACATCCGGCACTCGATGTCCGGTTTGTTGATAAACCTGAGCCAGCGCTGAACCGGCCAGACGATGATGTCCATGACCAAGGTCGATATAGACCAAGCGCGTCTCACCCAGATCAGTTCTGAGCTGTGGCGTTAGTGTTTTGCTGGCGTCTGTGACCGGCGCAAAAGCACTGATAATGAGTGATAACGGCGAAGTGACTGTTTTTGTTTCGCCCTCTTCCTGCCAAACCGTTTTCATTGACAGCGAATCTTTGCCTACCGGAATGGCAATGCCCAGTTGTGGACACAACTCCATACCAACCGCTTTGACTGTGTCATACAGCAATGCATCTTCACCGCCATGACCACAGGCGGCCATCCAGTTTGCCGACAGTTTGATATCGCTCAGTTGGGCAATGTCCGCAGCGGCAATATTGGTGATTGCTTCACCAATTGCCATTCGACCTGAGGCAGGTGCGTCAATGACCGCCAGCGGTGTCCTTTCACCCATGGCCATGGCTTCGCCCAACACACCATGATGGTCTGCCAGTGTCACAGCACAGTCAGCCACCGGCACCTGCCAGGGACCGACCATCTGATCTCTGGCAACCAACCCGGTGACGCTTCTATCACCAATAGTAATCAGGAAACTCTTGCTGGCGACAGAGGGCAATTTGAGGACTCTTTCCAAGGCCTCGGTCACTGTCACACCGGTCATATCCAGTTCGGGTTTTGGTTTGCTGTGGTGTTTAACATCACGCAGCATTTTGGGGGGCTTACCCAGCAACAATGACAAAGGCATGTCGATAGGTTTGTTATCAAACACCGCATCGCCTAACAGCAAATGTTGCTCAGCTGTTGTTTCACCAACAATCGCCCAAGGACAACGCTCACGTTCGCAGATAGCCTGAAAGATTTCGACATCTTCCGGCGCAATCCCGAGTACATAACGCTCCTGAGATTCATTACACCAGATTTCCATAGGCGACATGCCGGGTTCATCATTCGGAATCACTCGCAACTCAAAGCGTCCACCTCGGCCACTGTCATCCACCAGTTCTGGAAAAGCATTGGACAAGCCACCTGCGCCGACATCATGAATCGATACGATAGGGTTCTTGTCACCTAAGGCTACACATCGATCTATCACTTCCTGACAACGCCGTTCCATTTCAGGGTTACCACGCTGTACCGAGGCAAAATCAAGCCCCTCATCGCTGGTTCCGGAAGTCACCGATGAGGCAGCGCCGCCGCCCAAACCGATCAACATTGCCGGGCCACCCAACACGACCAGCTGTGTGCCGGGTGCCATAATGTGTTTTTCAACATGCTGAGGACGGATAGTGCCCATGCCGCCTGCGACCATAATCGGCTTATGGTAACCGCGCACTTCAAAGCCGTTATCTGAAGCCACTTTGGCTTCATAGGTACGGAAGTAACCACACAGATTCGGGCGACCGAATTCATTGTTAAATGCAGCGCCGCCCAGTGGCCCATCGATCATAATCTCTAAGGCCGAAGCCATACGGGCCGGTTTGCCATAAGGCGTTTCCCATGGCTGTTCAAAACCGGGGATTTGAAGGTTGGACACAGTAAAGCCAGTCAAACCTGCCTTGGGTTTGGAGCCACGACCTGTTGCACCTTCGTCACGAATTTCACCACCCGCGCCAGTTGCTGCACCGGGAAAAGGTGAAATCGCTGTCGGGTGATTGTGCGTCTCAACTTTCATCAGGATGTGCTGGACTTCACCCTCATAGCAGTAGTGATTGTCAGCCATGTTGACCTGAAAACGATGGCTGCGTGGGCCTTCAATCACAGAGGAATTGTCACTGTAGGCTTTCACCACACCCTCTGGATGCAGATCATGCGTGTTTCGAATCATGTCAAACAAACTATGTGATTGGGCTTTGCCATCAATGACCCAGTCCGCTTTGAAAATCTTGTGACGGCAATGTTCAGAGTTTGCCTGAGCAAACATCATCAGTTCGATATCGTTTGGATTACGACCCAGCGCAGAGAAATTGTCGTAAAGATAATCTACTTCATCTTCAGCCAATGCCAGACCGAGATTCTGGTTGGCTTGTGCCAATGCCTGACGGCCACCACTGAGAATATCGATTGATTGCAATGGACGTGGCGGTGTGTGCATAAACAACTGTTCAGCATCTTCAACATTATCAAAGACGGTTTCGATCATTCGGTCATGCAGGTGAGCACAGACACGCTTGAATTGTTCACTGCTGAGAGGTGCACTGAGTTTAATCTTGAAAGCAATGCCACGTTCTACTCTGTGGACATCAGACAAACCGCTGTTGTGGGCAATGTCGGTGGCCTTGCTTGACCAGGGTGAAATCGTTCCGGGACGCGGCACAACCAGAAACAGTTGCTCAGTAGATTCTGCTTCGGCCTCTTCGGCAGTGGCTTCAAGCAATGATTCGAGGACTTCAACTGCATCAGCCGACAGACGTTTGTCATCATCTGTCTCGACAAAATAACGATACTCGGCCTCAATTTCGGTGACTGCAGCCACCTCGCTCTGGATAGCAGCGCGTAATTTTTCAAGACGAAATGCAGAAAAAGCCGGACGGCCAATCAATTGCAACATTTAGAACCCAATTCACAGCAGATAAAGCGAATATGATACTTTATGTGCCAGTTTTCGCCCACTAATAAAGCATCTCAATAACAGGCCATCATGAAACCAAAAACGCCCGGCACACCCGGTCCATTGAGACTTTTTGCAGTTATTGCCTACGACCTGATGCTGCTGTTATCAGTGTTACTGATAGCAGGCTTTGTCGCCGTGGCTTTAAATGGCGGTGAAGCGATTGGCGCCAATAATCCAGTATTTGTGATTTATCTGCTGGCTGTGTGCATATTCTTTTATGGCTGGTTCTGGACACATGGTGGACAGACATTGGGCATGCGCGCCTGGCGGGTGTATCTAATGAGTCACGGGCAGGTGGGCATCAGCTGGAAGCAAGCTTTTATGAGATTCAGCATTGCTATCATTTCATTTCTTGCGCTGGGCCTGGGCTTTATATGGCTGTGGCTGAGCAAGGAAAAACTCAGCTGGCATGATCTGTTTTCCGGCAGCCAACTGGTGTATTTCCCCAAAGAAGAAATTGGCTAGGCGCTGTTAATCAGAGATTTTCTGCAGGTCAATCAGTTTGTGATTGTGATCAAAGCGAATCCTGAATCGGCCATGGATGCCGTATTGATCAATAAAACGCCGAATATGCAGGGCCGGAAACTGTAAACGCTGGCCATTATCGGCATGCGCGACCACGACCAGTGCCTCTCCCTTGTAATATCGCATCGCTTCTTCCCGGCTTATCGCCAGCCGAAAATATCGCTCAGTCGCCATGTCCGGATTGATCTGCAAATAACTGCCGTAACGATGCAATCAAAGTTTCGGATTGCTCGGGCAAGTAAGGCTCGGCCGTGCCTATACCCCAGATCGGCGCTGGCCAACTGCTATCGTGCTGAAATCTGGCAACATGATGCACATGCAACTGAGGCACCTGATTACCCAATGCCGCGATATTGAGCTTGTCGGCATTGGTAAACTGCATCAGTCGCTCGCCGACCAGCGCAGACTCATCCCAAAGCTGGTGCTGCCTGTCCTGGTCGAGCTGATAAACCTCAGTCAGCGAGGCTTGTCTAGGCACCAGAATCAACCATGGATAGCGACTATCATTCATCAGCAATAGCCGACACAGCGGCAAATCAGCAATATGAAAAGTATCCGCAGTCAGTCGAGGATGAAGTTCAAACATCTTAGTCGGCAAGATATTTGTTAACGATTTCATAGACGTCAGCAGACAAATCTTGTGCACCGGCGATATCACTGAGCGATTTTTTCATCAGAGCCTGACGTTCTGCATCATAGCGACGCCATGAATTGAACGCACCCAGCTGCCTGGCAGCTACCTGCGGGTTGAGTTTGTCTAGCAGCAAAATCTGCTCTGCCAGAAAACGATAACCACTGCCGTCTTTTGCATGAAAATGCACTGGATTATTTCGACAGAACTGTCCTATCAGCGCGCGAACATTGTTAGGGTTTTTCATGCTGAACGCAGGATGTTTGAGCAAGGCTTTCACCCTGAACAGCGCGTCGGGTAAATCCGAAACCGCTTGAACCGTCAGCCATTTATCTACTACCTGGCGATCATGCTGCCATTGTTCATAGAAGGCTCGCAGCGCATGCTCTCTTTCCGGGCCCGGCTGATCGACCATCAATCTCAAGCCTGCCAGCAAGTCGGTCATATTATCGGCTTGCTTCATCTGCTTGAGACAGCGTTGCGTCTGCATCGGATCACCGGTCGCCATCAGATATCCCAGACACACATTCTTTAGACTGCGTTGTGCCATTTGGCTGGCATTGAATTCATAGACTTGGGCCTGATTTAAGGCCTGATAACGAGTGTTGAAGCCCGCTTTGAGACGTTGTGCGATCTGTTGTTTGACATACTTGCGCACTGCATGGATGGCATCAACATCAGCGATGGTCATTTGCGCTGCCAGATAGTTTTCGCTGGGCAGTGACAGCATTCGAGCAACTAAGGCCGGATCGATGCTTGGGTCATCAAGCACATGCTGCAGTCTGTCCAGCAAGATTTCAGGCAGATCCAATGTCTTGTCCGACTGATATTGCTCAACCATTCTGAGCATGATCTGAATCAGTAATTGTTGACCTGCATCCCAGCGATTAAAGCTGTCACGATCATGTGCCATCAAAAATGCCAGGGTTTCGTTGTCTCGCTCAAACTTGACCTTCACCGGTGCTGAAAAACCTCTGAGCACGGAGACAACTGGTTCTTCGGTCAGGTGAATAAATCGAAATGTCTGACTCTGTTCCGTCAGCGTCAACACACGCGTTTCTGCATCTACCGCTGATGTTTCAGTATCAAGCTGCAAAGGCAGGCTGGCACCGCTACTCGACAATAAGCCCATAGCAACCGGAATCACAAAGGGTTGTTTTTCGGGTTGACCGGGCGTTGCAGGACAACTTTGTCGTAAAGTCAGCTCTAGTACTTGTTTGTCAGCATCGTAATGCGCTTCTACAATCAGCACCGGTGTGCCGGCTTGGCTGTACCAGCGCTTGAACTGTGTCAGATCCAGTTGATTGGCATCTTCAATGGCTTTGACAAAATCATCGGTAGTAACTGCCTGACCATCATGGCGACTAAAATACAGATCGGTGCCTTTACGAAAGCCCTCTGGCCCGGTCAGCGTTTTCAACATGCCAACCACTTCAGCGCCTTTTTCGTAAATCGTGACCGTGTAGAAATTGCTGATTTCGATGTAGCTGTCTGGCCGAACAGGATGAGCCATTGGCCCGGCATCTTCGGCAAACTGCATGCTACGCAGTTGATCAACATCATCGATACGTTGCACAGCTGCAGAGTTCATATCCGCACTGAATTGCTGATCACGCAGCACGGTGAAACCTTCTTTCAGGCTCAACTGAAACCAGTCACGACAGGTGACACGATTTCCCGACCAGTTGTGAAAATACTCGTGTCCAACGATGCTTTGGATAGTATAAAAATCCGCATCAGTTGCAGTTTCCGGGCTAGCCAGCACACAAGCGGCGTTGAAGATATTCAAACCCTTGTTTTCCATCGCGCCCATGTTGAAGTCATTGACCGCAACGATCATAAAGACATCCAGGTCATATTCACGGCCGTAGACGTCTTCGTCCCAGCGCATCGCTTGCTTGAGCGAGTTCAGCGCATGATCACATTTGTTGTGGTTTTCTGGATCGACATAGATCTCGAGCAATACTTGCCGGCCACTCATCGTGGTGAACTGATCCTGCTGGCAATACAAGTCGCCAGCAACCAGCGCGAACAGATAACTTGGTTTCGGATGTGGATCATGCCAACGCACCCAGTGCCGGCCATCTTCCATTTCACCTGAGGCCTGCCGGTTACCATTCGCCAGTAACATTGGCCATTTTTTGGCATCGGCGATCAGGGTGACGGTAAATACCGCCATGACATCCGGTCTGTCCGGATAATAGGTAATTCGTCTGAATCCCTCGGCTTCGCACTGTGTGCAAAGTATTGCACCGGAGTGATACAGGCCTTCAAGCGCCGTATTCTGATCCGGGTGGATCAGCGTAACAACTTCCAGCTCGAATGATGCTGGCACTTGTGGCAATAGCAATGTGTCGGTTGTCCGTTGGTATTCATTGCCAGCCAGTGTTTTGCCATCCAGCGCAATTGAAACCAGTGTCAGATACTCACCGTTGAGTATGCATGGACCGCCCTGCCCCTCGGGGTTACGACGCATCTTTAGTTTACTGCTCACCCGTGTTTCACTGGCATCCAACTCAAACTCAAGACTTACTGTGTCTATCAGATAATCTGGCGCGCGATAGTCATCCAGGCGTGTAATTTGAGGTTGCGCAGGTGCTTCAGCAATATTCATGTTGTTCCTAAAAGTCTTCGAGAGTCTTGACCGGCCAAACTTCGTACGCCGGTGTTTCATAAGGATGTGCGTCAATTAATGACTGCAAAACCGCCGGTAAAAATTCAGGCTGACAGACGGTTTCCACGCGATATTCATTGACGCGTTCGATTTTGCCCTGCTGCCCGATAAAAGGTTGGCTGCCTTCCATTGCTCTGAACTGCCCTGTGCCAAGTGTTTCCCAGCTACAGCAATCATAGTGTTCATAGCGACCGGCCCCCATCGCAAAGACCGCCTGTTTTACAATTTCCTTGTGCGTTTCGGGCACAAAAAATACCAGCTTGTATAACATGAGCTATCTCCTCTGCCACTGCTCCGCCAGTCCATTGCCGGACTCGGAAAATATGGTTTGACCATCTGCAGAAAAGGCGACTGCCTGAACAACTGACCCCGGATTCAGCGCAGCGCGACGCCCGGTTTTCCAGCAACTGATTTTTTCACCGCTTTGAAATTGCCATAAGCAAAGCTGCTCGTTGGCATGACCTGTCACCATATAGTTCCCGTCAGTCGAGAAAGCTACAGCAGTTGTGGTCATCAAAAAAACCGGAAAATCAGGATAATCGAGATTGCTCGGCCAGGGTGAGCTGCGTAAAAAATAGCGCTCCTCTCCAGTCGGATACTCGCGCAGGTGGGTATAGCCGTTGGCTGCAGCTGTTATCACAACCGACTGTTCTGGATGAAAAGCCAGGAAGTTAATGCTGTTGTTATGCGGCCAGATTTGCAGTTGCTCTCCATTGTCCAGTTGCCAAAGTCGTGCCGTCCAATCATCGCCACCGGTCATTGCATAAAGACCATCAGGAGAGATCGCCACTGCGTTGATCAATTGATCGACAGGAGAATTCACATTACTGCCATCATGTTGAAAGACATGAACCACACGATTGCGGTTGATATCGAAATACACGGCAGTTCGGTTGGTCAAGGCAACCAGAATGGCGTTGCCGGTTGGCGACAAGGCCATCGCCCGGACGGGGAATGGAAACTGAACACGGTTGAAGGGTTCACCGCTGGCGACCGACCATAACATGACTGTGTCGTATTCGGCAGTTGCTACAAAGCGACCATCTCCAGAAAAGCCTACCAGACTGGTCATGGCTGGCGCATCCGGCATGCTCTGCCAGCTGTAGATCACTTCATTATCGGCCAGACGCCAGAGTCTGGCGTTTTCTTCGGTATCGGCAACCACAAGGTATTGATTATCCGGTGAAAAAGCCACTGCATGACTACCCGCCTGGCTGCGCTCTGTCTGTGAGATCAACGTAGGTGCATCACCGCTACAGGCCGCAAGCGCCAGCGATAATGCCGGTAGCCATAACAAGCGTCGGAGTGCTGTACTGGCCATTTTCATTCGCTCCTTCTCAGGATTTCGGCAATGTTACGCCTCGTTGACCCTGATACTTCCCGCCACGATCCGCATAAGAGGTCTCACAGACTTCGTCTGACTCAAAAAACAGCATCTGTGCCACGCCTTCATTAGCATAGATTTTTGCAGGTAAGGTCGTGGTATTTGAAAACTCCAGCGTCACCTGGCCTTCCCATGGTTCCAGTGGCGTGACATTGACGATAATGCCGCATC
>NZ_APHR01000045.1 GCF_000349205.1 Methylophaga lonarensis MPL
TCAGTGCAGGGTGCAGGTGCAGGTGCAGGTGCAGGTGCAGGTGCAGGTGCAGGTGCAGGTGCAGGTGCAGGTGCAGGTGCAGGTGCAGGAGTTTCCTCTACCGGTGCTGGCCTTGCAAGCTGTTCTGTAACTTCACTGCTCGGCGCTGCTTCAGGAATACCAGAAGAACCCGCCAAAGGTTCAGAATCATTTGCCGCTTCAGGGTCGATCCACAATGCTTCAGCAACAGGCTCAAGTTCGACAACAGGCTCAATCAACGAACTAAAAGGAATCGCTTCTTCTTGAGTCACGGTGCGGGTAGTCTGCACTTGCTGCACACGTGACAGCAGAAAATACGCAATGACTATCACCAGTACCACCAAAAGCGCGGCACCAATCAATCGCTGCTGTTGCACTGGGGTCATCAACGTATCTCCTAAAAGGGCTGTTTAGTGACGGTTTCGTGGATCTGCTTCGTGGAACTTACCTGAGGCTGGCTCCGCTGCTATCACCTTTTCTTCCCCCGCTTGAGTCGCGGATGAAGGCAATGATTGCAGTGCTACCTCAAGAACTTCCATGATCCATCTGACCGGAATAATGGTGAGACCCTGTTTAACATTATCAGGAATTTCTTTCAAATCCTTAACGTTATCGTGCGGGATCAAAACAGTATCGATTCCACCACGATGGGCGGCAAGTAATTTTTCCTTGAGTCCGCCAATTGCCAATACTTCACCTCGCAAAGTGATCTCGCCGGTCATGGCAACATTGGCACGAACAGGAATCCCGGTAATGGCGGAGACCAGCGCAGTACACATTCCAATACCAGCACTTGGGCCGTCTTTGGGGGTGGCACCCTCAGGAACGTGAATGTGCAAGTCGTGGGTCTGCATGAAATCATCAGCAATGCCCCACTCTGCCGCTCGGGAACGAACAACAGTGGTAGCTGCCTGAATCGATTCCTGCATTACATCGCCCAGTTTACCTGTATAGGTTGCTTTACCTTTACCAGGCATTACGGCGGACTCAATGGTCAGCAATTCACCACCCACCTCAGTCCAGGCAAGGCCGGTCACCTGACCAACCCGATCACTCTCATCGGCAACACCATATTGATAGTGATACACGCCAAGGTATTCTTCCAGGTTGTCATTGGTAACAACGATTTTTTGTTGTGGTGATTCCAGCAGGATCTGTTTTACCAGCTTGCGGCAAATCTTTGAGATTTCACGTTGCAGGTTACGCACACCAGCCTCGCGAGTGTATCTGCGAATGATTTCGGTAATCGCCGCTTCAGTAATTTCCACTTCGTCCTGTTTAAGGCCATTGTCTTTCAGGGCTTTAGGCAACAGGTAGCGCAGTGCGATATTACGTTTTTCATCTTCGGTGTAACCGGCCAGGCGAATGACTTCCATCCGGTCACGTAAAGCATCTGGAATATTCAGCGTGTTTGCAGTACAGACGAACATGACATCTGACAGGTCATAATCGACCTCAAGATAGTGATCGGCAAATGTTGAGTTTTGTTCAGGGTCCAGTACTTCCAGTAAAGCCGAAGCAGGATCGCCTCTGAAGTCCTGAGCCATCTTGTCGATCTCATCAAGCAAAAACAGCGGGTTTCTGACCTTGGTTTTTGAGATGTTTTGAATGACCTTACCCGGCAATGAACCGATATAAGTACGTCGATGGCCGCGAATTTCCGCTTCATCGCGCACACCACCCAACGCCATTCTTGTGAACTTGCGGTTGGTTGCTCTGGCGATAGACTGGGCAATAGAGGTTTTACCAACACCCGGTGGACCGACCAGACACAAGATTGGACCTTTGAGCTTCTTGACGCGTTTTTGAACGGCAAGATATTCAAGAATCCGGTCCTTCACTTTTTCCAGGCCGTAATGATCTTCATCAAGGATCTGCTGTGCGTGATCAAGATCAAGGCTGACACGTGTCCGTTTTTTCCACGGCACTTCAAGCAATGCTTCGATGTAGTTACGCACCACAGTGGCTTCAGCTGACATCTGCGACATCATGCGCAGCTTTTTCAACTCTGATTCCGCTTTTTCACGGGCCTCAGTACTCATGCCGGCATTTTCGATTTTTTCGGCAAGCTCATCGACTTCGTTACCGCCTTCGTCCAACTCTCCCAGTTCTTTTTGTACCGCTTTGAGTTGTTCGTTCAGATAGTATTCGCGCTGGCTTTTTTCCATTTGTTTCTTAACACGGTTGCGAATACGTTTTTCGATTTGCTGAATATCGATTTCAGACTCAAGGAATGCCATCAAACGTTCGATGCGCTCTTTGACATCGGCCATTTCCAGCAGCGCTTGCTTGTCTTCCAGCTTCAGGGTCATGTGCGCAGCAACGGTATCTGCCATGCGAGCGACACCCTCAATGCCCGAGAGTGAGGCAATTACTTCAGGCGGGATCTTTTTGTTGAGCTTGACGTATTGTTCAAACTGTCCAAGCAAGGTGCGCATTAACACATCGGCTTCACGGTCATCAGGCTCAACATCATGAAAAGCCGCGACCTGAGCTTCAAAATAGTTATTGGTGTCGTCGTAGTAGGCAACTCGGGCACGCTGAGTACCTTCGACCAGCACTTTTACCGTGCCATCAGGCAGTTTGAGGAGCTGCAGGATGTTTGCCAGTGTTCCTGTTTCGTACAGCTTGGTCGCAACTGGAGCATCTTCACCAGAATCCTTTTGCGCAACCAGCAAGATCTGCTTGTTATCTTCGGTGGCTGCTTCCAGTGCACGGATGGATTTTTCACGTCCGACAAATAGCGGAATCACCATGTAGGGATAGACAACAACATCACGCAATGGCAATACCGGCAGTAACTGCAACTCGGTGTTTTCTGCGTCGGACTCAAACTGTTTTTCCATCAGGGCTTGACCTCTAAAGCGTGCCACAAGGGCACTTTGTGTTTCGATGAAGACAATATGGGGACGCGCTCGGGCAAATCAAGCCACTGATTTAAACAAAATCAGTCAGCTGATTGGCCCGATGCGAAATTGAAAGGTTTGTGCTATTTGTCGCCGGAGGCAAGATCCGTGCTGTGCTCCTGATAAATCAGGATTGGAGGGTTTTCCCCGGAAATCACACTTTCATCGACGACGACCTTGGCGACATTGTCAAGGGTTGGCAAATCAAACATGGTATCCAGCAGCACATTTTCGATAATTGAGCGAAGTCCACGTGCTCCGGTTTTGCGTTCCATGGCCTTGCGAGCAATCGCACGCAGTGCATCATCACGAAACTCCAGTTCAGCGCCTTCCATTTCGAACAGGCGTTGGTACTGTTTGGTCAGTGCATTTTTCGGCTCAGTGAGGATCTGAATCAAGGCTTCTTCATCCAGCTCATTCAGGGTTGCCACAACAGGCAAACGACCCACAAATTCTGGAATCAGGCCGTATTGGATAAGATCTTCAGGTTCAACGGCCTTGAGCGCTTCACCGGTAGGCTTCTCGACATCAACGCTTTTGACTTGTGCGGAGAAACCGATACCGCCCTTGTGAGTTCTGTTACGAATCACTTTGTCCAGTCCAGCAAAGGCACCGCCACAGATAAACAGGATCTTGCTGGTATCAACCTGCAAAAACTCCTGTTGTGGATGCTTGCGGCCACCTTGTGGCGGAACTGAGGCGATTGTACCTTCGATGAGTTTTAACAGCGCTTGCTGAACGCCTTCACCTGAAACATCCCGTGTGATTGACGGGTTGTCTGACTTTTTGGAGATCTTGTCGATCTCGTCGATGTAGACAATGCCGGTTTCAGCTTTTTGTACGTCGTAATCACATTTTTGCAGCAGCTTCTGAATGATGTTTTCAACATCCTCACCGACATAACCCGCTTCGGTCAGTGTGGTGGCATCGGCCATTGTGAAAGGCACATTCAGTTGTCTTGCCAGGGTTTCAGCAAGCAAGGTCTTACCACTACCTGTCGGCCCAATCAGCAAGATGTTGCTTTTTGACAGTTCGACATCAGTATTTTTGTGGCCACTGCGCAGGCGCTTGTAGTGATTGTAAACCGCTACAGAAAGCACGCGTTTGGCACGCAGCTGACCGATGACGTAGTTATCGAGCGCATGATTGATTTCATGCGGCGTGGGCAGTTTGTTTTCCGCTTTCGCTTCGGCGACATCCTGCATTTCTTCGCGAATGATGTCGTTACAGAGTTCAACACATTCGTCGCAAACAAAAACTGAAGGTCCGGCAATCAGCTTTTTGACTTCGTGTTGGCTCTTACCGCAAAAAGAGCAGTAAAGTAACTTTTCATCATTTTTCTTATCGTCGCTCATTAGACATTCCTGCTTTTTGAATCACGCGTTGGTATCAGCTCGATTATTCAGTACCGAGTCAATTAAACCATAGTCGACTGCTTGCTCACCATTCATGAAATTATCACGATCAGTATCTTGCTGAATCTTCTCAATATCCTGACCGGTATGTTTGGCCAAAATTCCATTCAGACGACTACGAATGCTCAAAATTTCCTTGGCGTGAATATCAAAATCCGACGCCTGACCCTGGAAACCACCCAAGGGTTGGTGAACCATGATGCGAGAATTAGGCAGACAAAAACGCTTGCCTTTTGCACCACCGGTCAGAAGCACAGCCCCCATACTGGCGGCTTGTCCGATACAGAGCGTGCTGACATCAGGCTTGATAAATTGCATGGTGTCATAAATCGCAAGACCCGCGGTTACAGCACCACCTGGTGAATTGATATACAGGTGAATATCTTTATCGGGGTTTTCAGATTCAAGGAACAGCATCTGGGCAACAATCAGATTAGCCATGTGATCTTCAACGGGGCCAACCATGAAAATGACGCGCTCTTTGAGCAGTCTGGAATAGATGTCGTAGGAGCGTTCGCCGCGTGAGGTATGTTCTACAACGATGGGAACAAGGGCGTTGCTAATGGGGTTGAAGTCTTCGGAAAATGCTTTGCTCATATCTGTCCTGTAATTTCTGCAACTCATAAAAAATCAGCCCGTGCACATCTTCAAATGAGCACGGGCTGGATTCCGTCTGCGACAGAGCTTTAGGCTGCTGCGGAGTTCATCACTTCTGAGAAATTTGAAGTGCTCTCGGTTACTTTAACATGGTCGTAAATCCATTCAACCACTTTGTCTTCAACAACCATCATCTGAATCTCAGCCAGTCTTTCCTGGTTGTTGTTGTAGTAGTTGTGAACATCTTCCGGATCTTCGTAATTTGCAGCGATGATGTCGATTTCTGCTTTGACGCTGGCCTCATCTGGTGTGATTTTATTGTCTGATACCAGCTTGCCGATCAGCACACTCAGGGCAACACGACGACGCGCGTTATCTTTGAATGCCTCAACTTCGAATGGAATACCTTCAACATTGACACCTTGTTGGCGCAGGTTATTTTTGCCCTGCTCCATCAAAAACTCAGCTTCACGCTGAATGGGACCTTCAGGAAGCGTCAGTTCGTTGTTACTGAGGATGGCATCCATCACTTTGCGCTTGTTTGATGCTTTCAGAGCTGTGCGTAGTTCACGTTCCATGTTGGCGCGAACTTCTTTCTTGAGCGCAGCGATACCGCCATCGACGCCGCACATTTCGGCAAATTCTTTGTCGAGTTTTGGCAGTTTTTTCTTGGCGACTGACTTCACTGTAATCGCAAAAGAGGCTTGTTTGCCGCGCAGGTGTTCAGCGCGGTAATCCTCTGGGAATGTCAGTTCGATAGTAGTTTCCTGACCAGCTTTAACACCGACCAGCTGTTGTTCAAACTCAGGCAACATAGAACCGTTACCGATTTCAACCAGCACATCTTGACCTGAACCACCTGGGAATTCAACGCCATCAATGCTACCAACAAAGTCGATGGTGACACCGTCTTCTTCTTTGGCTGCACGTTTCAGCGGCTCCCAGCTCATACGCTGTTCGCGCAGCGTTTCGAGCATTTTATCAACGTCTTCATCAGTCACTTCGGCTGTCACTTTTTCAACAGTGATACCGTCCAGTTTGACGCTGTCCAATTCAGGGAATACTTCATATTCCATCGAGAAGATGAAGTTACCACCATCTTCTTTCATTTCGACGATATTCGGTGGGCTGGCTGGGTTGACGTTTTCTTGTGTGAAAGCTTCGCGAATATTTTGCTGCACTACGGCATCAATGATTTCACGACGTGCGGCAGAACCATGCGTGCGGGCAACCATGCTCAAAGGCACTTTGCCGGGGCGGAAACCAGCCATTTTGATTGACGGGCGGATGGCTTTCAGTCGTTCTTGAGTTGCCTGTTCAATATTGACATCTTCGACTGTTACCGTCATCCGACGGTTGAGTTCGCTCACATTTTCTACAGTAACTTGCATTCTCTACCTCAAGCATGGGGGTCAGTTGCGTGTACAGCGATGTTGACCTGCATTTTTTATTTGGTACGAGAGGAGAGACTCGAACTCTCACAGGTTACCCTACTGGAACCTAAATCCAGCGCGTCTACCAATTCCGCCACTCTCGCCTGTTATTGGTTTTTGGGATTAAGCGAATCCGCAAAAGCGGCATTATAGCCACAACTGGACGGCAAAACCAGTCTTCGAACTATGTAAACGATGCCTTTATCAATGAGATTCCGACTTTTACTGCTTATCAGGCTTTTGATTCGCAACGCCATGCGGTACATGACCGGTAGCAACGTGTGCCATTGCTGATTGGCAGTGTGTTTCTTGATCATCAAAGAAAATATCGGCCCCAAAGGATTTCAGAAAAGGCCCTTTCTCCATGCCGCCAAGGAAGATTGCTTCGTCAATGCGGATGCCCCAGTGTCGCAAGGTTCGAATCACACGTTCATGCGCCGGTGCTGAGCGTGCAGTGACCAGTGCAGTTCGAATCGGCGAACTGTTTTCAGGATATTCAGTTTGAATTTGATTTAAGGCCATCAAAAAATCTTTGAACGGCCCACCTGAAAGCGGATCGCGTGCGGTCTGTTGTTCATTTTCCGTAAAAGCTGCCAGCCCCCTTTCCTTATATATACGCTCTGACTCATCTGAAAAAATAACCGCGTCACCGTCAAACGCAATGCGCAATTGTTCGGAGTTGGTGTTATTGCCGAGATTGGGGGCCAGAATAGTCGCCGCGGCAATGCCTGCATCCAGCGCCATGCGAACATCTTCCGGGCTAGTCGACAAAAACAGGTTAGCGCTAAACGGCGCAACGTAACGATAAGGACTGCTGCCTGAGGTAAAAACAGCACGGGTAATTGCCAGCTTGTGGTGCTGAATGGAATTAAAGACACGCAAGCCTGTATCTGCGCTGTTGCGCGACAGCAAAATGATTTCAACTTTTGGCGTGTTTGGATTGTTGTCGTTGAGTGCCAGTAGTTTTTTCACAAGATTAAATGCACCACCTGGTTGCAAAGGCTGGTCCTCATTTTCTATCTGATACTGGCAATAGGCTTCGGTGCCCTGCTCTTCGTATATGCGATGACTCTCATCCAGATCAAACAAGGCTCGTGAAGAAATCGCGACGACCAGTGGTTTTGCTGACATTTCCTTTACTCCCTCACCAGGGTTTGCTCATCTTTTCTGCCGATCCGCAGGATCCGCTGCCATGCATCAGTCAGTCTATCTGGTGCAGCCGCTTGTTCAAAAATGGGCGCCAGATCGTCTGCGAGTGTTTCGAGCACTGATGCTTCGTCAGGTTTACCTTTCGGAAAATTGCTGTCGGCGGTAAAAATCACTCGGCAGAATACCGGTATCTTGGGTGCCAGCAATCGCAATGATTCCCGAACATTGTAGCTGTGACGTAGCGGATTGATGAATTTATAGCTCTTGCCGTCGATGATTTGTGTCCATTGCTCGATATGGTCTGCACCAAACAAATGTCCACTGATGGGATAGGTTTCAATAATCAGCAAACCCTGTTCAATCAGTACCAGTCGTTCTATCTCAATCAGTCCGCCCATTCCGTCTGGAATGATCAAATTTTTGATTTCATCCCGCCGATGAGGTTTCAATACTTCATCAATCGCACGTCCGGGTGCGTGAACATGTCGAAATCGGCGATAAATGAGCCAGAGGGATAATAGCAACAGCAGCCCTGCTGTGGCGTGGTAGTAGTACGGAATACTGTCAAACAAGATTAGAATGCCTCCAGAAAACAACGGGGATTATACGAAATCAGTTGGACTGAGATCCCCTATTTATTGCACTCATTGCTGGCGCTTTCTAGCCGGTTGTTCATGAATAATCACTTCAACAGCACCAAGTCTTTGTTTCAGTTCAGATTCCAGGGTCTTGCTGATACGGTGCGCTTCGCCAAGACTGAGTTTTTCATCCAACTCAAGGTGAAACTGTATAAAGCGAGTCAAACCGGATCGGCGCGTCCGCAAAGCATGAATCCCTTGAACAGATGGGTGTGACAGCACAACTTCCTTGATCAGGGCTCTCTGATCATCTGGCAATTCGCGATCCATTAGCAAATCAATCGACGATTGAACAATTTCCCAGGCACTGTGGAGAATATAAAAAGCAATCAGTAAACCGATAATCGCATCCACATGTTGCCAGCCAAACAGTGTCATGACCAAGGCAACGATCACGCCCATATTCACCAGCAGATCCGTCTTGTAATGCAAGGCATCTGCCCGAATGGCTGTGGATTGTGTGTGCTTGATGACATAGCGCTGAAAGCTCAGCAGAATCGAAGTCAGCCCTATAGCAATCAACATCACGATAATGCCGATATCCAGCCCTTGTTCGAGTACTTTAGGATGAATCAGCCGGTCGACCGCCTGATGAAGTAATAACAAGGCAGAACCAGCAACAAACACTGATTGTGCTGCAGCGGCCAGCGGCTCTGCCTTGCCATGGCCAAAGCGATGTTCTTTATCAGCAGGACGCAGCGAATGCCATACCGCAAACAGCGTGATCAGCGAAGCAAGTAGATCCAGGCTTGAATCAATCAAAGTGGCAAGCATGCTGACCGAACTGGTCAACCACCAGGCATAGGCTTTAACCGCAATCAGCACCACGGCAACGGTGACCGATGCGTAGGTCGCAAAGCGCATTAAACGGGGCTGATTAATCGGTTGAGGCTGCGTCATGAGTTCAGTATAGTTGGTCGAGTAAAGCCTGTGCGAATAAGCATTAAATTTCCAGGCAAAATCATAAGCCACAGTCAACCATCGAATCAGGGAAAATCGAATGCCCAGCATCAAGATCGCCAGCCACCCTTTCAGTGATCAACGGCCGGGCACTTCCGGTCTGAGAAAGAAGGTTCAGGTCTTTCAACAACCGCACTATCTGGAAAATTTTGTTCAGGCCACCTTCGACAGCCTCCCTGACCGACATGGCAAAACGCTGGTTTTGGGTGGTGATGGTCGTTACCACAACGATGTTGCCATTCAAACCATCTTGAGAATGGCAGCCGCCAACGGCTTTGCCAAAGTTATTGTCGGCCAGCATGGCCTGCTCTCGACTCCCGCCGCCTCCTGTGTGATCAGAAAATATCAGGCCTTTGGTGGACTGATATTGTCGGCCAGTCACAATCCCGCAGGCATTAATGGTGATTTTGGCATCAAGTTCAACACTGCAAATGGTGGGCCCGCGCCGGAAAAGATCACCGAAGCCATCTACACGCGCTCACTGCATCTTGATGAATATTTCATCAGCGACAGCCGTGATATTGATCTGGCCACCATTGGTCAGCAACACATTGATGAGATGCAAGTAGCAATCATTGATCCGGTGACGGATTATGCCGAATTGATGGCGAGTATTTTTGATTTCCCGGCAATTCGTGCCCTGCTCTGCAATGGTCGATTTCAAATGCGTTTTGACGCGATGCACGCGATTACCGGCCCATATGCACATGAGATTCTAGAAAAAAGACTTGGCGCCGAGCTCGGCACCGTCATCAACGGCACACCTCAACCTGATTTCGCTCAAGGTCACCCCGATCCCAACCTGACCTATGCACATGATCTGGTTGAAGAAATGTTTGCTGAAAATGCACCGGATTTTGGTGCGGCCTCAGATGGTGATGGTGATCGTAATATGATCCTTGGCAGTCGCTTTTTTGTCACACCATCAGACAGCCTGGCGATTCTGGCTGCAAATGCGCATTTGATTCCTGCTTATCAGGTCGGACTCAAAGGTATCGCCCGTTCAATGCCCACCAGTCAGGCGGCTGATCGCGTTGCAGAAAAGTTAGGCATTCCAATGCATGAAACCCCGACCGGCTGGAAGTTCTTTGGCAATTTGCTCGATGACGGACAAACGACACTGTGCGGCGAAGAAAGCTTTGGCACCGGCTCGGATCATATTCGCGAAAAAGATGGTTTGTGGGCAGTTTTGTTCTGGCTGAATATTCTCGCTGCGCGCCAACAATCGGTGGCTGACATTGTGGTTGAACACTGGCGCAAATTTGGCCGTAACTTTTATACCCGCTATGACTACGAAGCGATTCCGATGGAACAGGCCAAGCAGCTCATGTCTGGTGTCGAGGCCAGATTAGCTGAACTTCCCGGCATGGTAATGGCTGGAAGAACAATCACTTACGCAGATAACTTCAGTTATGTTGATCCAGTTGATCAAAGTCATACCACCGGACAAGGCTTGCGGATTGGTTTTGATGATGGTGCTCGTTTGATTTATCGACTGTCTGGCACCGGCACGGATGGAGCCACGTTGCGCGTCTACATTGAAAGCTATCAAACCGAAGAATCAAAGCTACTTGATGATGCACAACAGGCCTTGGCAGATCTGATTGAGTTATCAGATAGTCTGGCTCGAATTACAGAAATTACTGGTCGGGATGCACCGACAGTCATTACATAGGAACACGCATGCGACAACTGGTATTGGGTTCAAGCTCGCCTTTCCGGGCTGAACTTCTGGCAAAACTTCACTTGCCTTTTGTGACAGCGTCTCCGGATATTGATGAATCTGTTCATCAGGGTGAAGCTGCAGATGCATTGGTACTTCGACTGGCTCAACAAAAAGCCCGCGCCGTAGCGCGTGATTTTGACAACGCACTGATTATCGGCTCGGATCAAGTGGCGGTCATCGATGGTCAAATCCTTGGCAAGCCCGGTAACCATGAAACGGCAGTTCAGCAGTTGCGGTCCGCTTCGAGTAAATCAGTGACCTTTCTGACAGGTCTGGCACTGTTTAACAGCCACAGCAACACCATGCAGTCGATAGTAGAACCGTTTACTGTCCACTTCAGGCGTCTTTCCGATGCGCAGATCGATTGCTATCTGCGTCAGGAACAGCCTTATCAGTGTGCGGGGAGTTTCAAATCAGAAGGATTTGGCATCAGCCTGTTTTCAAGGCTGGAAGGAAACGACCCTAACGCCCTGGTTGGCTTGCCTTTAATTCAGCTCATTCAGATGCTGGACAATGAAGGTGTTGACGTTCTGCAGACCGTCAACACCTGAAATCAACTACTGAGACCCGCCAATTTCGGCAGCCATTGATTGTTGGGCTGCCATGCTGTTCATGGTTTGAGTCATTAATTGACGAGCCGCTCTGGCACGAAATGCATTGCTCATGCCTGCTGCCAGATTGTCTGCGACATTGTTTGCTGCGAGATGACTTTTCAGCCCTTCAAGATGCGCTTCACACTGTTGCAGTATTTCGTTGGCATAGTCTTGCCCGGATTTCTCGGGGCTTTGCTCGCCAGCCATGCTGCGCGTCATACAGTGATTGTATTCAGAGATGATTTCGTACATACGTTGTTGTGCTTCAAGTGGCATATCTGCCGGGTTGGTGGACTCTGCCCAGGCTGTACTGCCCAACAGCAGTAAACTGCTGCCAATAACTAATGATTTCATGTGTTCTCCCGTGAAGGTGATATTGACTGCTGTGCGGTCGGTGTTGTGACCGGTTTTATTGTTAAATTATCCCGTACAGCCTGATTACTATACACTTTGCTTCATTTTCTGCCAGCCATTGCTGGTAAGTAGTTTTTAATCCATCAACGCTATTGAAACATGACTAATCTGCTACCCAACGATGCCCGGATCGACGCCATGAGGGACTGGCTGAACCACAGCCTTGATTCTGATGATTTTCAGCTCAGTGTTGCTTCCAGTGATGCCAGTTTCAGGCGTTATTTTCGGCTGCTGTTCAATCAGCGAAGCTACATCGTCATGGATGCTCCACCGGAGCATGAAGAAACAGAGCCGTTTATCACTATCGCAGAGTTCATGTTGTCTCATGGTGTGCCAGTACCCGTCATTCACGCCAAAAATCAGCAAGAAGGCTTTTTGTTGCTGTCAGATCTTGGCACAACGGCCTATCTGGACAAGTTGAATAACCAAACGGCTGATGCACTATACAAGCAGGCAATAGACGCCTTGTTAACAATGCAGCTGGCTCAACTCAACACCATCAACTTGCCTGATTATGATCCAGCCAAGCTCATCATGGAAATGCAATTATTTGACGATTGGTTTCTACAAAAACATCTGGGCCTGGAGCCCCCCGCCTGCTTGCCAGCTTTGTTCGAACTGTTGGTCGACAACGCGGTGCAGCAACCACAATGCCTGGTACATCGTGATTATCACTCACGAAATCTGATGCTGGACGACAATAATCAACTGGGCGTGATTGATTTTCAGGATGCGGTGAACGGCCCGGTCAGTTACGATTTGGTCTCCCTGCTTCGGGACTGTTACATCAAGTGGCCGGATGCTGATCTTCAACGCTGGCTGGATTATTACTTTGAGCAAGCCTGTGACAAAGGCATACTGAACAATGTCAGTCGGGCGCAATTCCAACGCTGGTTTGACCTGATGGGCTTGCAGCGCCATATTAAAGTCTTGGGCATCTTCTGCAGGCTGAACTACAGAGACGACAAATCCAATTACATGAATGACTTACCGATGACTTTAAATTATGTACGTGAAGTCAGTTCGCGTTATCCTGAGTGTCAGGACTTTGCCCAATTCTTATCACAACAAGCCAAAATAGCCGCCATCCAATGAAAGCAATGATTCTCTGTGCCGGACGTGGCGAAAGACTCCGCCCACTTACCGACCACACGCCAAAACCCCTGCTACAGGCAGGGCCAGAGCGTATCGTCGAATACACCATCAATGCCCTGGCAAAGGCTGGACTGACCCAACTGGTTATCAATACGGCACATCTCTCAGAGCAGTTTCCCAGACTACTTGGCGATGGCAGTCGTTATGGTGTTCAAATCGATTATCTGGTGGAAGGCGAACAAGGACTCGAAACCGCAGGCGGTATTATCAACGCACTGCCCTTGCTGGGTTCAGCGCCTTTTATTGTTGTGAACGGTGATATCTGGACAGACTATCCATTTCAACAACTGATATCGCACGATCTTGGCGACGCCCTGTGTCATCTGGTGATGGTGAATAATCCTGCCCACAACCCGGAGGGTGACTTTGCCATTAACAAACAACGTCAGCTGATTGTGGCCGATCAAGATCGGCTGACTTTCAGTGGAATTGGCCTTTATCACCCCGATCTGTTCCAGAGCTTGCCCACAGGTAAGCGTGCACTGAAGCCTATTTTTCTGGATGCTATTGAGCGTGCCTGCATCACAGCAGAACACTACTCAGGTCAATGGTCAGATATTGGCACACAAGAGAGACTGGCCGAACTGACCAAACTCAAGACATAAAAAAAGCCGGACAAATCCGGCTTTTTGTTGAGATTGTTTAAGTGATTATTGATTGATCCACTCACCGCGTGCGTTGCGGCAGGCAGTACCTTTAACCACATCACGCTGACCATCGATGTAGACATCCATCTCATACTCACGGCAAGGACCAGTACTGCTCTCATAGGTACGTGTTGGCGTGACGTTATATTGTGCACCTGAGTCAGGGTTACGCCATGAGGTTTGATGACCGGTAGGTGAGTTTTCCAGCGCATCCCGTGCACGACGACGATCCAGTTCATCCATTTCACCACCAATGTGTCCACCAATCATCGCACCCAGCAAAGTACCACCGATAATGGCTGCCGTGCGACCAGAGCCACCACCGACATTAGACCCCAAGACACCACCGGCAACACCACCAACACCGGCACCGACTGTTTGTTTATTCATTTGGCAAGCCGCCAGACTGAACGACATGGCAACAATTGCCACTGCGCTGATGATACGTTTCATACCGTCTCCTTTAATATTGTTATTTGAATTTATGGACAACTCGAACGACGATTGATTCGGTAAGCGTTCCAGCCACAATTAGCGAGCTACGATAAAACCAAACGCCCACCAAGGCAAACAAAGCAGTGTAAAACTACGTTAAGTTGCGATTAGGCTCACAAAATTTGCACTATCGCATCGCCGTATTTGATCATTGGTGGCGTTTCTCACTGTCGATTGCTGCCAAACAACTACGCCCCGCCAAAAAAAATTTCCGCACCAGATTGAGGCAAAAACCGTCTATCGCGCACGGTAGCTGAGCTTGCCCGAGATCGGCCCAAAGTTATCCACAACTTCTGCACAAATTATATCCAACTTTTGCTATTGCAGATGCTGCAAAAACACATTATCTTGTGGTTCAATGATCTTGCGACCACAATTTATTGTGGTTAAGCAGATTCGGCTTTTACCACACAACGCAGGGACAATACCATGGCGAGCGAAGCAGAAACTTACATCCAACCCTCCTCCGAAACCGGCTACAAAGTCATCCGACGCAATGGCAAGGTGACCGACTTTGACAGCAGCAAAATTGCCGTGGCTATGACCAAGGCTTTTCTGGCTGTTGAAGGCGATGCAGCAAAAGACAGCCGTCGCATTCACGAAACAGTGTCAGAACTGACCAAACAGATCAGTGAAAACCTGTTGCGTCGTCTTGATGATGGCGGCACGGTGCATATCGAAGACATTCAAGATCAAGTTGAACTGGCGCTGATGCGCGCCGGTGAATACAAAATTGCTCGCGCCTATGTAGTTTACCGTGAACAGCAATCACAAAAACGTGCTGAAGAAGAACGTAAACATCCACAACCTGCCAATGAGTCCACCCTGCATGTGACTCTGGCCGACGGCACTCGCCAGCCATTGGATGTAGAACGTCTGCGTAACCTGATCGACGAAGCCTGTGTGGGGCTGGACATGGTCGATAGCGCGGCTATTTTGCGTGATACCCAGCGTAATATCTTTGACGGCGTCAAAGAAAAAGACGTCGAAAAAGCACTGGTCATGGCGGCACGTACCTTTATTGAAAAAGACCCTGCCTACAGCACCCTGGCGGCTCGCCTGCTGATGGACAGTATTCGTCGTGAAGCCCTCAGCTTTGTTTTCAAAATGTCACGTCAGGCATCACAGGAACAAATGGCTGAACAATACGCCGACTACTTCAAAACCTATATTCATACAGCGATTGAACATGAACTGATCGACAGCGAACTGAGCCTGTTTGACCTGGAAAAACTGGGCAAGGCACTGAAACCAGAAAACGATTTCAAATTTACCTATCTGGGCCTGCAAACACTGTACGACCGTTACTTTATCCACTCTGACGGTACACGCTTTGAGCTGCCTCAGGCGTTCTTTATGCGTGTTGCCATGGGTCTGGCCATTAACGAAATTGATCGTGAAGCCCGTGCGGTTGAATTCTACAACCTGCTGTCGTCTTTCGACTTTATGAGCTCAACCCCTACCCTGTTTAACGCCGGTACTTTGCGTCCACAATTGTCATCGTGCTACCTGACCACCGTGCCGGATGATCTGAGCGGTATTTACAGCGCCATGCGTGATAACGCGTTGCTGTCCAAATATGCCGGTGGCCTGGGCAACGACTGGACCCGAGTTCGTGGTCTGGGTGCTCACATCAAAGGCACCAACGGTAAATCACAAGGTGTGGTGCCATTTCTGAAAGTCGCCAATGACACCGCAGTTGCCGTGAATCAAGGCGGTAAGCGCAAAGGTGCGGTGTGTGCCTACCTTGAAACCTGGCACATCGACGTTGAAGAATTCCTGGATCTGCGTAAAAACACCGGTGATGACCGTCGTCGTACCCACGATATGAACACGGCTAACTGGATTCCGGATCTGTTCATGAAACGGGTTGCCGAAGAAGGTCAATGGACACTGTTCTCCCCCGAAGAAGTGCCTGATCTGCATGATCTGACTGGCCTGGCTTTTGAAAAAGCCTATAAAGAGTACGAAGAAAAAGCTGCTCGCGGCGAAATTCGTAACTTCAAGCAAATGCCAGCACTGGATCTGTGGCGCAAAATGCTGGGCATGCTGTTTGAAACCGGTCACCCATGGATTACCTTCAAAGATCCATGCAACCTGCGTAGCCCGCAGCAACATGTCGGTGTTGTTCACAGCTCTAACCTGTGTACCGAAATCACACTGAACACCTCTGATCAGGAAATTGCCGTCTGTAACCTGGGTTCGGTCAACATGGTTCAACACGTTGATGAAAACGGCAAACTGGACAAAGAAAAACTGCAAAAAACCGTCCGCACCGCCATGCGTATGCTCGATAACGTTATCGAATACAACTACTACAGCGTGCCGCAGGCGCGTCACTCCAACCTGCTGCACCGTCCAGTCGGTCTGGGCATCATGGGCTTCCAGGATGCACTGTACAAACTGCGCATGCCATATGCCTCAGAAGAAGCCGTCAAGTTTGCTGATGAATCCATGGAAGCCGTCAGCTACTACGCGATTGATGCCTCTTCAGATTTGGCTGCAGAACGTGGCAAATACAAATCTTATGAAGGCAGCTTGTGGAGCAAAGGCATTCTGCCGATTGATTCCATCAAGATCCTCAAAGAAGCGCGTGGCGAATATCTGCAACAAGATGAAAGCCAAACACTGGACTGGGCTGCGTTGCGCGACAAAATCAAACGCCAAGGCATGCGTAATTCCAACACCATGGCGATTGCACCGACCGCGACTATCTCCAACATCTGCGGTGTCAGCCAGTCGATTGAACCGACTTATCAGAACCTGTTTGTGAAATCGAACCTGTCTGGCGAATTCACCGTCATCAACCCTTATATGGTTGAAGACCTGAAAAAACGCGGCCTGTGGGACGAAGTCATGATCAACGATCTGAAATACTTCGACGGCAGCCTGCAAACCATTGACCGTGTACCAACAGAACTCAAGGCGCTGTACACCACCGCCTTTGAAATGGATGCCCGCTGGTTGATTGAAGCCGCATCACGTCGCCAGAAATGGATTGATCAGGCGCAAAGTCTCAACCTGTACATGGCTGAACCGTCCGGCAAGAAAATGGACAACCTGTACAAACTGGCGTGGGTACGCGGCCTGAAAACCACCTACTACCTGCGTTCAATGGGTGCCACCGGCCAGGAAAAAACCTCAGCGGCACCCACCTCAACCACAGCGCCAAAACCGAGTTCGCCACCGGAATTAAAACCGGTTGCGACACGCGCAGATGATGACATCGTATTGGGCGAAGGCTTGGAAGCACCCAAAGCCTGCTCTATCCTGGAACCAGATTGCGAGGCTTGCCAATAATGTTGAACTGGGACGATCCACTCGCACCAAAAGCGAACGAAACCGTCGAGGCAACTACAACGGTTGCCACAGCGACGCCTGTTGCCGCCAATGAACTTGATGCTGCGCCTGCCAAGGCCAGCATCAGTGAACTGCCACCGCTGAATGCCAAGCCGGTCAACGCCGATGACAAACGCGTCATTAATGGTGAAGCCGATATCAACCAACTGGCACCGTTCAAGTATCCGTGGGCATGGAATTACTTCCTCAATGCCAACAAAAACCACTGGACGCCGCTTGATATCAACATGGCACAAGACGTACACGACTATCGTCATAAACTGACGCTGGAAGAACGTCACGTCTATGAAAACGTACTGTCCTACCTGACCACCTCCGATATTCTCGCCATGCGTAATATCGGTCTGGCGGTCATGGAAAAAATGACTGCACCAGAATTGCAGATCTATCAGGCGCGTCAGGTCTATGAAGAAGCGCTGCATACCTGGACTTACCAGCACTGCATCGAAACCATTGGTCTGGATCAGTCAGAAATCTACAACCGCTATCGCGTGGTGCCGGAGATTTACCAAAAGATCAAACTGGCCAATGACAAACTGAATACCGTCATGCGCAGCGATATTGACCTGCACGATCCAGACGAACTGGAAAACTTCGTCATGTCCTACGCGTTTTTCGCTGGCATCTTCGAAGGCAGCTGGTTCTATAACGGTTTCAGCCCGATCTTTGCCCTGCAACGCCGTGGCTTGATGAAAGGCACCGCCGAACAACTGCAATACATCATGCGTGACGAAGTCATGCACGCCTCATTCGGTATTCGCGTGTGCAAACAAATCATCAAAGAAGAAAACGTCAAACTGGATCCCAAGAAAATCCAGACCATGTTTGAAGAAGCTGATGCCGCCGAAGCCACCTACGCCGGCTACATCCTGCGTGACCCAATTTTGGGTTACTCAAAAGAAGCGCATCACGGCCAATTCCGCTACACCGCCAACCGCCGTGCCAAGCAACTCGGCTTTGAAGAACCCTTCCCCGGCGCCGAGGCCACCCTGCCCTGGCTAGATGAACAAGCCAACATGAGGAAGGAAAAAAACTTCTTCGAAACCAAAGTCACCGAGTATCAGACCGGTGGTGGATTGAAGTGGGATTGAGCATGTAATGAGATAGGTGGTCGACTTAAATCGACCACTTTGCTTTAAACAGAATTTATGGCGAGTAACTTGAAGTCTTATCGTCAAGGAAAGCAATGAAAACTGATTATATATGGCAGATAACTATTGTTGGCATTGGCGCACTGATTAGTTCTGTTGCGGGTTATATTATTGGAAGTCAACCTGAAAAAATACTAAAACTTGAATATGAGGTTTTCAATAATGAAAACATTAGTAGAAATCTCGCAGGGATTGAGAATGTTGAAATCCTTCACAACGGTGAAAAAATTGAAAAATTAAGCAACACAACGATTTTAGTTAGAAACTCTTCACCCAAAAACTTAGAAGACATCAGAATTCACTTCGTCTTTCCCGACTCTCAAACCCAACCTATTTTCACATCTACACACACACCGAAAGATAGACCAAAAGAATCTGTAAGTCTTGCCGAGAAAACTGACAACAAATACTCATACCTTATCGATGATATCAATATAGCTAAAAATGATTTTGATGGTTATCTATTCACTTTTCATTTTGCGTCAGAAAAACCACCTTTAGTCAATGTATTAACTTCGGGTAAAGGAATAACAATTGAAGAAAACCTTAACACTAAGCCCACTGTTATGTCTTACTTCTATAATGCAATCTATCGCTCATGGTGGCTGTTATTAATTTACATTCTCGTCGTGTTGCTTTATACAAAATTCGTAAGCAGTCAGTCTACTCTAAGAAAACAGCATATTGAGAATATGGCTAGCAAAGATCGTGCTCAACTTGATGCAGAGGATATTATAGCCTTGACAAAATTTAACCCGAAAGCAAGGGATGTTTTAAAACACACATTTAGAAAGACAGCTTGGTTTAAATAGTGAAAACCGAATCAATGGGCTCACAGCCCGTAGGTTGGGTTGAAGCATGAAACCCAACATTTCGTTAAAAAAACATTCTGGATTTGTTGGGTTTCGGAGACTCAACCCAACCTACCAAAATCAATCTTCTTTGTAAGATCTAACATATCTGGACAGGTGAAACGCTACCAAACTAATCTCTTCTGCTGTCATTTTTTCTTTGCTGTTGGCAATAAATGTTGGTAAGCCCTTTGGGTTTAATACCCAAACATCACTAGACTTTGCTTCGCTGGTCGGTTCTGCATACCAACCGGGGAAAACAATAACTGGTTTGATGGCAAATGATTTACCTGTAGTTTCTTTGATTAAATCTCTTAGCCAATGACTGGAGGCTTCAACCTGAATGAGCGGTTTGTTCGTTGCAAAGCCTGAGCTGAATTTTAACGATGTGCCATCAAATATAACTTTTGGCGAGCCAGTGTCAGGCTTGCTGTAGGTTTTGGTTTCAATGACATAGATACCACTTTTGGCTATCACGACATGATCAATATTAAAACCTTTGGCTGGAATATCATGAAAAACCTTGGCTGATGTTTCTCTAAGGTTTTCAAGGTATTGCCCAACGGCTTTTTCACCATCACGGCCTTGCTTGAGGTGTTTCACTTGCTTTCTGATAGCTACAAGTTTGAATACGCAGTAAGGAATCACCAGCATCGTTAAAAATGTATAGACAAGAGGGTTATTCTGTACTTCAAAATACCATCGATACCACTCGAGACCAGCCAATAAGATCGTGAACGCTATCCACATCAGATAATTGGTAGCTTTATCATTAATCAGTGTATCAATCTGCTTATCCAATGATTCACCTGGATTGCGAAGCGGGTTGTCTTTAATCGGTGATTTCAAAATAAACATCCCTGATGTATGCCAAGATTGATGGGGCTGAGGAATGAAGCCCAACACTCCAATGTTACAACGCTGTTGATTTGTTGGGTTTCGTAAACTCTACCCAACCTACCATAATTTATCTTGTTTATTGATAGATGTGTGGCGAAGGTGTAGGTTTGGTTGAAGCATGAAACCCAACATTTTGGTATGAAATAACTTTCGGATTTGTTGAGTTTCGCAAGCTCACCCCAACCTACATTTTTGTATTTTTTAATCACATGGATGGTGATGATGCAATATCGACGCGCTTTTGTTGCCGCTGGTACCTATTTCTTTACGGTCAATCTGCTGCAACGCGATAAATCTTTGCTGACGGATCATATTGATTTGCTGAGAAACGCATTTCGCAGGGTAAAACTTACCCACCCTTTTGATATTGATGCGATGGTAGTGTTGCCCGATCATCTGCATGCTATCTGGACGTTACCTGAAAATGATTTTGACTTCGCCACCCGCTGGCGATTAATCAAATCGCATTTCTCTCACGGTATTCCACTGACCGAGCGAATCAATGCTTCGCGTCGACACAAATCTGAACGCGGTATCTGGCAACGGCGTTACTGGGAGCATTTAATCCGTGACGATTTGGATTATTCATGCCATATCGACTACATCCACTACAACCCGGTAAAACATGGTTATGTCGACAAAGCGGTTGATTGGCCCTACTCCAGCATTCATCGCTTTGTTGGCAACGGCATGATTACAAACGATTGGGGTGTTGATGACGTCCTACGTGAGATGCCTTTCGGCGAATAATTATCGGCATCACGGTCGACTCCGCAAAATTAATCAAGCAACATCCACATGGTTGTTGTCACAAATATTGATGACGCTGCAATAACCAGCAAAACGCAATAAATCAATAATTTAGAGTGACTATGGAAAATAAAACCTTAACGACCGGTGCCAAGGCGCTTGAGGTCAATCTTGATGCTGTGCGCTACGGGACTTTTGCAGAGATTGGTGCCGGGCAGGAAGTGGTTCGCTGGTTCTTTCGGGTAGGCGGTGCTGCTGGCACGATTTCAAAGAGTATTTCAGCCTACGATATGCAGGTCAGTGATGCCATTTATGGCAAAACACCCCGTTATGTCTCGCGTGAGCGGCTGGAGGCCATGCTTGAGCGAGAGCATGATCTGAATCTGGAGCGGTTAAATGCCCAGCGTGGCGACACCACGGCCTTTTTTGCTTTTGCCAATACCGTGTCTGCCCGCAACTATCACGGCACCAATGAGTGTCATGGCTGGTTGGGTATTCGCTTTCAAACTGAACCGCATGCGGCGCCCAGTGAAATCATCGTCCATGTCCGAATGCTGGATTATGAAAACGCGATACAGCAAGAGGCCTTGGGCATTATTGGTGTCAACCTGATCTACGGCGCTTTTTACCTGAGTCACAATCCGGATCTGCTGGTGAAATCGTTGCTGGATAATCTGACCACTGACCGCATTGAAGTGGATATGGTGGATTTTCATGGTGATGCGTTTCTGCATGTCGATAATCGTGTCATCAGCCTGAGACTGGTCCAGCTTGGTTTGAGTGGTGCGGCGATGTTTTCGGCGGACGGTCAGGTATTGCAGCCGTCAGAACATTTACGCAAGAAAAACGTATTGGTTGAACGCGGCCGCTTCCGCCCGGTCACTCACGTTAATATCGATATGCTCGATAGTGCCAGAAGGCAGTTTGAGGCTGAAAGCGGTGCCGATCCGGATGAGACCATCTCCATCATGGAAATCACCATGCATAATCTGCGTGATGATAATGATAGCGTCGATCTTGAAGACTTTATCAGCCGCGCTGATGTGTTGGAGGCCACCGGCCATACGGTGATGATTTCGGATTATCCCGAATACTTCCGTCTGGCCAGCTATCTGGCACGTTACACCAACCGCCGAATCGGCATGATCATGGGTGCTCGCAGTCTGATCGAGCTGTTTAATGACCAGTATTACACCACCCTGCACGGCGGCATTCTGGAAGCGTTTGGCCGATTATTCAAAAACAACGTCAAGCTGTATATCTACCCGTACAAAGATGCTGTCACTAACACCTTGTTCAAGGTGGACAACCTCCGCGTCGATGCCAAGCAAAAGTATCTGTACGAATATCTGAAACAGGGTGAGCACATTGAACAGATTGATGCATTCAACGAGCACTATCTGGAGATTTTTTCACCCGATGTCTTCAACATGATTCACCGCAATCAGCCAGGCTGGGAAAAATTAGTGCCGACGGTGGTGGCAGAGAAAATCAAAGCGCAGCAGCTGTTTGGTTACAAGCCTGAGGATTAGCCTGTGTTTAAGTCGTTACGCTTCCAGTTGGTGTCAACAGGATGCGGGCAATGACCTGTTGTACTTTTCCGAACTGATTCAAGTCATGGAGAGCATGACAGACCTTTAGGCCATTTTTTTGATCGGCAATCATGCTACTCACAATGGTTCTGGATGAGTAGATGAGCCTGGCCTGATGTGAACCCCTAAAGGCCTGTTTGGAAAATATTCAAGACATCATGCCGCTTGAACAGTTGTCATCATTGGTCTAAATTCCAAACTTGGGAGACCGAATAATCGTGCCCTGGCTTTTTAGCTCTGTGCAGCATTAGTTAGTGGGGGGGCCATTGACAGCATCAGAACTTACTCAAATGCTTGAGTCGCATGAACCGACAGGGCAAAGCGATGCTGAGTCACAGCCTGTCGATTATCGTAGCTGGTATTTTAATCGGCGAATTCCGCAGATACGCTACGTTCTTGCCTTAACAATCCTGCTTTATTGTCTGTTTGCTGCCATTGATTTGTTTTACGCAGACGGCGATATCCGCACCCAAGCGGTTTTATTGCACGGCGTGGTGTTACCGGTTGTTCTGCTGGTCATGCTGGGCATGACGCTGAACAAAAAGGTTCACCGAGCTTTTCGGCCATTGCTGATGTTTTTCCCAGTATTGGCCGTCAGCGTGAATCTGTATCTTTATCTCGATCCAGAATTATTCATCCTTTATAAAACAGAGCTGTATTTCATCATTATCTGGACATTTGCGTTGTCCGGACTATTGCTCAAAGATGCCTTGTTTTCTGGGTTGATTTCGATCTTGCTGATCTTGGCGGCCTCCTTGCTGCAGGATTTAGCGCCTATCTCGCAGACGCTGCATTACCTTGCGATTAGCACCGCCTTTACTTTTGGGCTAATCACCGCCTATTTGACTGAGCGGCTGGGTGAACAAATTTACATTCAGCACAGCACACTCAAACGCGCTGCAACCACGGATAACCTGACCTCACTATGGAATCGATACAAAATCGAAAGCCTGCTCGACACTGAATTAGCCAGAGCGGAACGTTATCAAACAGCACTTTCTGTGATCATGATTGATATCGATCATTTCAAACGGGTCAATGATGAATATGGCCATCTGACCGGCGATCAACTGCTCCGGGATTTTGCTGCATTACTACTTGAGAGCTTTCGTTCGGTGGATCACATCGGCCGTTTTGGTGGTGAGGAGTTTCTGATCGTCATGCCTTCTACTGATCTGAACAGCGCCTATCTGGCAGCCAATAACTGCATGAAGTCTATCAACGCCGCCTCGCTAATTCCCCGTGTTGCTGTCACAGCCAGTTTTGGCGTAACCGCTTATCATCATGGAGAAACTAAATACCGATTGTTACAGCGAGTCGATGAAACGCTGTACACCTCTAAACGCAACGGTCGAAACCAGATCACCATTGGTGAGTGATCAAAACAAATGAAAAACAATGACCATGAATTATCTCAACGCTCATCATTCATACAGCTTTTGAACCGTATCACAGGAAATATATTGCTTTTGCTTTACCCTGCGCGTTTAAATTAACCGGTGCAGAACAAATCACACAGTCGCTGTGTTGGCTGTGCTGAAAAAATCAAAGGAGATGAGGCTTGAGGCAGAGATCGCTGTTATGGATGATAGCCGCACGTAACGGTTTTGTTGCATTGCTGCCGCTGACCTTCCTGCGAGTTATTGCTGAACTCATCTTGAATTTACCCTTCACTGGTTATCAGCAGCTGATGAATCAGTGGTTTGGTGATCAATGGCGTGAACCGTTAAGACAGTTTCTGGATGGTTCATTTGCCTTATTTGGCTTGCTACTGTCTGTCATTATTGCCACACAACTGATTGCTCGATTACCCACAACACGAAATCAGGAGTATGCACCACCATTGATGACGGCTGTTGGCGCGATGGTTCACTACTTAATCTTTGTCATCACTCTACCGGGTATTTCTCTTTTTGAGTTCACTGCCTCAAATCTGGCAGTTGGCATCATCACTGGCCTTGTCACCGCTGAATTTATCAACTGGGCGATGAAACAACGCTGGCTGAATCTGATCCGCTTATCCGTCGATAGCGACAATACCTTTTATCAGGCAATGCGCCTGACACCAGCGATTATGCTCAGTGGTGTACTGTTTTTTATTGCAGCACTGCTATTGGGGTCCCTGCCCCAATGTACCGACATTCCCCAAAGTTTTGTTGCATGGGCTGAGGCATCAGACGGAAGCATCTGGATACTCGGAAGTGCAATGGTCTTGCTGAATCAGCTGTTATGGTTCATCGGCATTCACGGTGGCGTGATGATTCAAGGCGCCTTTCAGGGTGTTGAGTTTGTAGCTGCGGATGTCGCTGGTTTGAATAACGGCCAAACGCTCAGAATGATATTCAACAGCTTTGTACTGCTTGGTGGTTCTGGCTCAACGCTTGGCCTGTTGATTGCGATTTTTATTGTGACCCGGCAAGGCATGCAGAACAAAATCGCAAAAATCTCTATTTTGCCCTCTATTTTCAATATCAACGACATCCTGCTATATGGTTTGCCATTGGTACTCAACCCACGTTATCTGATTCCCTTTGTGCTTGTGCCCTGCCTGTTGCTGCTGATTACACTGACAGCATTTCAAACAGGTCTGATCAACCTGCAAGCGACAACGGCTATCAGCTGGACTACTCCGCCCTTGATTTCCGGCTGGTTATTGACCGAGTCCTGGCGTGGGGTCGCACTGCAAATTGTGTTAATTATTCTGAGCACGCTGTGCTATCTACCCTTTGTCAAACGGGCTCAACAGGCACTTGATCGCCAAACTATTTCTGAGTTCAAAGAAGTCACAGACATCATTGTCAACGGGGGTAATACCCGAGAAAAGCTCGTCACCCGCAGGGACAAGACAGGCATGTTGGCGCGTGGTCTTGCCGTTGATATGCATGATGCAATCAAACGTAACGCGCTGACGCTGGTTTATCAGCCTAAACACAATTTCCAAGGAGATATTGTGGGTGTAGAAGCGCTGCTGCGCTGGACCCATCCCCGATACGGCATGATCTCGCCAATTGTGGCCATTGCGGTGGCTGAAGACAGTGACTTGATTTATCACCTTGGTCGCTGGGTCATTCAACAAGCCTGTGCCTGTAAAGCGCGATGGAATGAAGCCGGTTATCAAAATATTACCGTTGCTGTAAATGTCTCCCCAATTCAGCTGATGGATGAAAAATTACCTTTTTATCTGAAAAAATATACTGAGCAATACGGTATTTCTGCCCAAGAAATTGAACTGGAGATCACCGAGTCTACTGAGATCCCTGATACCGAGTTGACCAACAAGATCCTCGGCGAGATCATGGCAACCGGCGTTCAATTGTCCATGGACGACTTTGGTATGGGTTATTCATCCCTGCTTTATCTGCGTCGTTTCCAAGTGGCAGCAATCAAAATTGATGGCTCAATTACCCGTGATGTACTCAGCAATGTCACCAATGCAGATATTGTCAGGACCATCTGTTCGCTTGGACAAGCTCAGAATGTGCATGTCATTGCTGAATACGTTGAAACCAAAGAACAACGCGATGCGCTGGCAGCCATGGGCTGTGATTATTTTCAGGGCTATTTTCACAGTCCACCCTTGTCAGAGTGTGAATGTGTTGCCTATCTGCAGCAGCATTACAACACGGCAAATCGCTGATTAAAAATAGACGCATTACAGATACCGCTATGGCGTGTTAATGTCGCATCGTTAACCTGACGATGGGGACAAACGACATGCCAAACACTCCGGCCATTTCAAACGCCCTGTTTGCACTCGCATTCAGGCCTTTTTTTCTATTAGCAGCTTTATTTAGTGTCATTTTAATGCTGCTCTGGGGGCTGGCATTATCTGGCTGGGATGGTTTTACGCCCTATGGCGGCATTCAGTTCTGGCATGGTCATGAAATGCTGTTTGGCTTTGTCGGGGCTGTGTTGGTTGGCTTTTTGTTAACTGCCGTTCAAAACTGGACCGGCTTACCCGCTGTGAATGGCAAGCCGCTGATGGCACTTGTACTGTTATGGCTAAGTGGCAGATTTCTGATGGCGGTACCTGTCGTCCCTGACATCGTCATTATTTTTGTTGATTTACTGTTTTTCCCGGCCGCAGCAATCTTCCTGTTTATCCCATTGCTGGTTCGTAGTCAGGCCCGCAACTACTTTGCCGTGTTGGTATTGTTTCTGCTGATGTTCTGCAACGGTATCAGCCACTATTCTGTACTGAATAATCAACTGCAATTACAGCAACAAGCCTTGTTCAGTACGACCTTACTAATCACGGTTATGATGGCCATTATCGGTGGCCGAATTATTCCGATGTTTACTGCAAACACCACGGGAATAACTGCAAAAGACCGTCAGGTTTGGCCAGACAGAATTGCGCTCGGCGCGCTGTGGCTGCTGTTATTTATGTCCTTGCTGATGTTTTCAATGCCTGTACCGGCAATCTTGTTGAGCATAATGGCATTTCTTTCTGCAATCATGCTGGCGTGGCGCTCTAGCCGCTGGCACTTCAGTCAAACCCTGTCACATCCCCTGCTTTGGTCATTACATCTTGGATATCTATGGATTGTCATTGGCTTGTTGTTATATGCCGCCAGTCAGGCGGGCTTTGCCATACCTGAAACCATCGCCCTGCACAGCCTGACCGCAGGTGCGATGGGCATGCTGATTATCAGCATGATGTCACGGGTTTCACTGGGGCATACCGGTCGTCCCATTGTCTCAAGCCGCCTCATCACGCTCAGTTTTTATCTGGTAATGGCGGCCGCAATAGTCAGAGTTTTTGGTGTCTGGCTGTTGCCTGCTCACAGCAGCATTTGGCTGATGCTGAGTGTACTATTTTGGTGCATCGCGTTTATGATGTTTCTGATCAGATTTTTGCAGGTGTTGACTCAGCCGCGTGCCGACGGCAAACCCGGCTGATATTTTTACGACTAATACAAAGGAGCAGTCATGAAGCTCGAAACAACAGCGATTCACGGTGGATTTGCAGGCGATCCTGAAACTCACGCCGTTGCAGTGCCCATCTACCAAACCACCAGTTACTACTTTGATGACACCCAGCATGGTGCCGACCTGTTTGACCTTAAAGTCAAAGGCAACATTTACTCACGCATCATGAACCCAACCAATGCGGTGCTGGAACAACGTGTTGCAGAGCTTGAAGGCGGTGTCGGCGCACTGGCCATGGCCTCGGGCATGGCGGCTATCACAGCCACTATTCAGACACTAGCGCGTGCAGGCGACAATATTGTCTCGGTCAGCCAGCTTTATGGCGGCAGCTATAACTTTTTTGCCCATACCCTGCCCCAGCAAGGCATTGATGTTCGCATGGCGCCCGGTGAAGATCCGACGGCACTGGAAGCCTTGATTGATGACAACACCAAGCTGCTGTTTTGCGAGTCCATTGGTAATCCGGCTGGCAATATTGTTGATCTGAAAAAGCTCTCGGACATTGCCCATCAATACGGCATTCCGCTGGTTGTTGATAACACCGTTGCCACCCCGGTGTTGTGCCGTCCTTTTGAATTTGGTGCTGACATTGTGGTGCACTCGCTTACCAAGTACATGGGCGGCCATGGCACAACCGTTGGCGGAATTATCGTTGATTCCGGCACCTTCCCCTGGAAGGACAATCCACGCTTCCCTCAGTTCAACGAACCGGATCCAAGCTATCACGGCGTTGTCTATGCTGAAGCACTGGGGCCTGAAGCCTTTATTGGTCGCGCTCGGGTAGTTCCTCTTCGTAATATGGGCGCAGCCCTCAGTCCATTTAACGCTTTTTTGATTTTGCAGGGGATTGAAACATTGTCACTCCGTATGGAACGTCATTGCGACAATGCCCAGCAGGTGGCTGAATATCTGACAGGACATGACAAAATCAACTGGGTTAAATATGCCGGACTGCCCGATAATCCCTATCACGCACTGGCCAAGCAATACATGAAAGGTAAACCCTCGGCCATTCTCAGCTTCGGCATAAAGGGCGGTGCTCAGGCAGGAGCCCGGTTTATCGATGCCCTGCAAATGTTCAAACGGCTGGTTAATATCGGCGACGCCAAATCACTGGCCTGTCATCCAGCCACCACCACCCATCGGCAACTTAATGAAGCCGAGTTAGAAAAAGCTGGTGTATCCGCAGATATGGTCAGACTGTCAATCGGCATTGAACATATTGACGACATCCTGGCGGATATCCAGCAGGCTTTGGATAAAGCCTGATTCACCCTCAGCCAGGTTCAATGTAGCTTCATTTAAAGCGCACCACTCCGGTGCGCTTTGTTGTGAAAATGTCTCAAATTCGTGCCACTTTCTTGTGCACCGCTTGTATCGACATGGCTAAGTAATTGAATTTTATAGCGCTGTAAAGCTGGCACCAGATTTGCCTACACCAATAGTGCTACTTCATGTATTCACGGCTTTGCCGTAGTAATAGCAGCAAACAAATAGAGCGCTAGGGTTCCGATTTCAAACACTTGAAATGCTGGTCCGAGAGCACTCAACCTTCACTGAAGGTCACACACGGCGGGACAAAAACCCGGGAGAACTGGCGCAATGCCTTGAATACTTCTTTTTACCGTGAAGATATCAGTGAGGTTTAACATGAAAAAATTCGCAGCCCTGTTACTGGCCCTGGTGGTCTCTAATCCTGCCCTTGCCCGCGACGAGTTTAAGGTCGCCTGGTCAATTTATGCAGGTTGGATGCCTTGGGGTTTTATGGCCGATGAAGGCATCATCGACAAGTGGGCAGACAAGTACGACATCAAGATCGAGATTGTACAAATCAACGATTACATCGAATCCATCAACCAATATACCTTTGGTGATTTTGATGCCTGTGTCATGACCAACATGGATGCACTGACTATTCCGGCGGCCAGTGGCGTTGACTCAACCGCGCTGATTGTAGGCAGCTTTTCCAACGGTAACGACGGCATAGTGCTCAAAGGTGCCGATTCTCTCGACGCTATCAAAGGCCAGAATATCAATATGGTCGAGTTGAGTGTCTCGCACTATTTGCTGGCACGCGGACTGGAAACAGTTGGCATGACGGAACGAGACGTGCGGGTGGTGAATACCTCAGATGCGGATTTGGTCGCCGTTGCCAGTAACCCGAGTGTGACTGCTGTTGCGACCTGGAACCCACTGTTAAACGAAATTCTCAGCCTGCCAGATACCTACTCGGTGTTTGATTCCTCAATGATTCCCGGCGAAATTATTGATTTACTGGTAGCCAATACCGAAACCATTGAAGCTTATCCGGCATTTGCCAAAGCCTTGACCGGTGCATGGTACGAAACCATGTCAATGATGGTGGATGGTGCCGCAACGGCAGATACCGCCAGAACGGCTATGGCGACTGCTGCAGGCACTGATCTTGAAGGTTATAACGCGCAGCTGGCTGTCACCGAAATGTTTTACAACCCGGCAGATGCGATTGCCTTTATGAGCGGTCCATCATCACTCGAAACCATGCAACGCGTGGCTGAATTCTCCTTTGAACATGCCCTACTTGGCGATGGTGCACCGAGCGCTGAGTTTATTGGCATCGAAACACCTGCCGGTGTTTATGGCGATCCAAACAACATCAAACTTCGTTTCAATCCAACTTTCACACAAATGGCTGTCGATGGTGAGCTGTAACTTGCTCACCCCATAATCCAAACTGGCCGGCGTCTATCGACGTCGGCCCAAACATGGAACAGTTATGAAACGAATTCTTAATTTACAGGCAAAAAGGCCACTGGCGGCCTTGCTTGGATTGCTGCCAATCGTGTTGCTGATTGTGGTGTACAGCGTTGCATCAGACATGCGACTCAAAGCCAATCCCAGTGACAAGCTGCTGCCCTCATTCACTCAGATGTCTGACAGTATGCAGCGAATGGCACTACAGCCTAATCAACGCACTGGGGAATATCTGTTTTGGGTGGATACCGCAGCCAGTCTCAAACGGCTTGCTTATGGTGTGTTGATTGCCGCAGCACTTGGTTTGTTCATCGGTGTGCTGACAGGTTCAATTCCATTGCTCGGTACTACTTTCAGTCCTTTATTAACCATAATCTCGCTGATTCCGCCACTGGCGATATTGCCGATTTTGTTTATTGTTATCGGGCTGGGTGAGCTTTCCAAGGTGGCCCTGATTGTGTTGGGGATTACCCCGTTTATCGCCCGTGATATTCAGCGGCGTACCCATGAAATTCCCAGTGAACAACTGGTCAAGGCCCAGACACTTGGTGCCAACACCTCACAGGTCATCATTCGGGTCATTTTGCCTCAGTTAATGCCTAAACTGATTGACGCTGTCCGGCTGTCGCTGGGCGCTGGCTGGTTATTCCTGATTGCCTCCGAAGCCATTGCCTCCACCGAAGGTCTGGGTTATCGAATCTTTCTGGTTCGTCGTTATATGTCGATGGACGTGATTATTCCCTATGTCATTTGGATCACGCTGTTGGCTTTTTTGATCGATTGGTTGCTGGCCAAATTCAATCAAAAACTGTTTCCCTGGCATAAATCAGGAGATCAACGATGATCGAAGCCAAAAATGTCTGGAAAAAATACGGCGATCAGGTGGTGCTGGAACGCATCAATGTGTCGGTGCAGGAAGGTGAATTTGTCACACTGGTCGGTGCTTCCGGCTGCGGTAAAAGCACTTTTCTGAAAATGTTACTGGGCACTGAAACACCCTCTGAAGGTGAGTTGCTGATGGATGGCAAACAGATTCGTGATGAACCTGACCGGGATCGCGGCATCGTGTTTCAACAATACTCGGTATTCCCTCATATGACCGTGTTGGAAAACGTCATGGCCACCAAGGCTTTTGCACGCAAGGGACTGACCGGCTATCTGTTTGGCGAAAGTCGCAAGGCTGCCCGTGAAGAAGCCTTACATATGCTCGAACAAGTGGGTTTATCCCAATCTCGCGATAAATATCCTGACGCCTTATCGGGTGGCATGCGGCAACGTCTGGCAATTGCTCAGGCATTTCTGGCCAAGCCGCGAATCCTGTTGTTGGATGAACCCTTTGGGGCACTCGATCCCGGCATTCGTCTTGATATGCATGCACTGGTGCTGGATCTGTGGAAGGCCTACAAAATGACGGTGTTCATGGTGACTCATGACATTAAGGAAGGCTTTTATCTGGGCACACGCCTGTGGGTATTCGACAAACGTCGAGACGACCCGCATGCCCCCGGCAGATACGGAGCCAGCATCACCTTTGATTTGCCTGTTGGCAAAATCGACCACACTACTTATCAACAAATTGATGACCAGCTCAGGCCCACTCCTGTGCCTGATCCTGTGTTTATGGAGAAACAAAATGCTTAAAACCCTGGACTACACCACAACCATCGCCGGTGGTGGCCACTGGTCTATTCGCATGGCACGTGGAACGGCCATGCGACTGACAGATCTGAATGGCACTGGCAACGTCGGCATGTTGTTCTATAACCCTGAAAATCTGCTGGAGCGATACAACGCGCCAGATACACTCAAATGTCAGCACACCTTCAAACTCAATAAAGGACATTGCCTGTATTCCGATATGGGACGAATTTTTGCTTCAATTGTTGAAGACAGCCTTGGCTGGCACGACACGGTGTGTGGCAACAGCACTCCAAGCATGACCGAACAACGCTGGGGTAAACGTGATTATCAGCATGATCGCAATCATTGGCATCAAAATGGTCATGACGCATTTCTGGTCGAGCTGGCCAAATATGGATTAACACTGGCGGACATGGCAGCCAATGTAAATTGGTTTAGCAAGGTGGTTGCTGATGATTCCGGCGTACTTAGCTTGAGTCCCAATCACAGTGTTGCCGGCAGTCAGCTGACATTGCGTTTTGAAATGGACACATTGGTGATGCTGCACACTTGCCCGCATCCACTGGATATGAGGACTGATGACTACCCTGCACAGCCGGTAAAAATAGAGCTTGGACTGGCCGAGCCGGTTCAGGAAGATGATTTTTGCAAAAACTTCCGCCCGGAAAATCAGCGTGGTTTTCAAAACAACGCCCTCTATTATCTCGGACGCTAGGAGTCAGTCATGTCTACACTTCACAAAACAAACCCAACTCAAAGCAGCTCATACATTGTCGATTCAGGTGATTATTTCATTACCACGCTTAGTGCCGGACAAACCCTGAAAATTATCGATCTGGAAGGTAATCAGGCGGCAGATACGCTGTTTTACAACGCAGATAATCCGGTTGAAAGATACAGTGCCACCGACACCATTGCCACGCAAGGAGCGGTCTATCTCACCGAAGGTAGTCGTCTGATGTCTAATCAGCAACGCTGCATGCTGACAATCATTGAAGACACCTGTGGTCGTCACGATACCTTGGGCGGTGCCTGCGCCACCGAAAGCAACACCGTGCGCTATGACCTTGAAAAACGCTGTATGCACGCCTGCAGAGACAGTTGGATGCTGGCAATTAATGAACATCCTGAATATGGCATCAACAAACGCGATATTGGGCATAACATCAATTTTTTCATGAATGTACCGGTGACACCTGAAGGTGAACTCACCTTTGCCGATGGTATATCAGCACCCGGCAAGTGGGTCACGCTTCGTGCAGAAATGAACATCGTTGTGTTGGTCTCCAATTGCCCTCAGCTGAATAATCCATGCAATGGTTATAACCCAACGCCCATTGAACTGGTGATTGCCTGATACCTGACTGTGCTGCCGGGACGACCCGTCAGTCATGAACGTTTCGTGGGACGACCCACACCAAGGAAGCGTTATGTTTCAAAAAGTTCTGATAGCTAATCGCGGTGCCATTGCTACCCGCATTATTAGTACGCTCAAGAAATTATCCATTCAATCAGTAGCCGTTTATGCCCAATCGGATCTGAACAGTCTGCATGTGCGTGAGGCCGATGAAGCCTACTGCCTTGGCGATGGCGGCGCCGCTGATACCTATCTGAATACGGACAAACTCTTTGCCATCGCTAAACAGTGTGGCGCTGAGGCCATTCACCCTGGCTATGGTTTTTTGAGTGAAAACGCTGAGTTTGTGCGTCAATGTGAAGCCTCAGGCATTGTTTTTATTGGTCCGACCGCCGAGCAGATTGAAATGTTTGGCCTGAAACATCGGGCACGGGAATTAGCCTCAGCGGCCAAAGTACCGATGTTGCCGGGATCCGAGCTGTTAACCGACCTTGCCAGTGCCTGTGCCAAAGCCAACAGTATTGGTTATCCGGTCATGCTGAAAACAACGGCCGGTGGCGGTGGCATTGGCATGTCTCGCTGTGATGATGAACAGCAACTCATCAATATGTTTGAGAAAGTCAAAAGACTGGGCAGTAACAACTTCTCGGATGATGGCGTGTTTCTGGAAAAATTCATCGCCAACGCTCGGCATATCGAAGTGCAGATTTTTGGCGATGGTCAGGGATCTGCGCTGGCCTTGGGTGAACGCGATTGCTCCAGCCAACGACGCAACCAGAAAGTCGTCGAAGAATGTCCTGCGCCCGGTTTGACACAAAAAACCCGCAACAAACTCTATCAAACCGCTGAAACCCTGCTGGCCAGTGTTTCCTATCGAAATGCAGGTACCGTTGAGTTTATTTTTGATGTTGACTCACAGGCCTTCTACTTTCTTGAAGTCAACACCCGGCTTCAGGTTGAACATGGTGTCACCGAACAAGTGTATGGCGTGGATCTGGTGGAATGGATGTTGCGCCAGGCAGCAGGAGAAAACCTTGATCTGACAGCACGTCGCGCCACATTGCAGGCACAAGGTCATGCCATGCAGGTGCGGGTCTACGCAGAAGATCCCTTTCGTGACTTTCAACCCTGTGCCGGTTTGCTGAGCTATGTTGAGTTTCCCAAGGCTCAGGGACTTCGGATTGATCACTGGATAGAAAGTGGCACGGAAGTCCCGGCATTTTTTGATCCGATGCTAGCAAAAATCATCGTGCATGGTCGGGATCGGGCTGATGCCTTGCAACGTCTCGATGAAGCACTTTCACAAACCGTGATTTATGGCAGCGAAACCAATCTGGATTATTTACGGGCTCTGTGTCTGGATGAGCGGTTACAGGCAGGCACTGTCACCACCACGTATCTCAATCAATTTGCCTATCATCCTCAGCGTATTGATGTATTGCAGGGCGGCACCCAGACCACGCTACAGGATTTTCCGGGACGTCAGGGATACTGGCATGTCGGAGTCCCGCCTTCTGGCCCCTTTGATAGTCGTTCATTTCGTCTGGCAAATCGGCTGCTGTCCAATCCGGCGGACGCCGTGGGTCTTGAAATCACCCTGCAAGGGCCAATACTGAAATTTGCATCTGCGACCCAAATCGCCATTTGCGGCGCGGAGATCACCGTCAAACGAGATGATGAGTTGTTGCCGATGTGGCAAATCATCAATATCGAAGCAGGCGACGAATTACACTTTGGTCGAATCAAAACCGGCGCAAGGGCTTATCTGGCTGTGCGTGGTGGTATTCAATGTCCGGCCTATTTGAATAGCCGTTCCACCTTTACCCTGGGTCAGTTTGGTGGCCATAACGGTCGGGCCTTGCGTACTGGTGATGTGTTGAAGCTTAATAACAGCAGTCACGTAGCGGCCACGGATCTGCCTGCGTCATTGTTACCCGACATTTCACATGACTGGACGCTGCGGGTGGTTTACGGGCCCCATGGCTCGCCTGATTTTTTCACTGAAGCTGATATCAAAACACTGTTTGAGACCCCGTGGGAAATTCACTACAACTCCAGTCGTACCGGTGTAAGGCTGATTGGTCCCAAACCACAATGGGCACGAACTGATGGTGGTGAGGCAGGACTTCACCCGTCCAATATTCACGATAATGCCTATGCCTTTGGCAGTGTCGATTTTACCGGCGATATGCCGGTAATCCTCGGGCCGGACGGCCCATCATTGGGCGGCTTTGTCTGCCCGGTGACGGTCATTACGGCAGATTTGTGGAAGCTTGGCCAACTCAGAGCTGGTGACAAAATACGCTTTGTCGCAGTTGATATTGATACCGCTGTCCAGCTTGAAAAAGCCCAGGATGACAGCATCGCGTTATTAGAGACGCAAACACAACACTGGCAAAGTGTTGAACCTGAGTCGCCAATACTCGCCAGCTTTGCCGAACAAGAATTTGGCGATGAAATCGTGATTCGCGCTGCAGGCGATCATTTTGTCTTAATCGAATATGGTGAACTGAAACTTGATTTGAGATTGCGTTTCAGAGCACACGCGCTGATGCAGTGGCTGGAAGCCAACCCACTACCCGGCATGCGTGAACTGACACCGGGGGTTCGTTCCCTGCAAATTCACTTCGATGCACAGCAACTGTCTCATCAACAACTCATTGCGCATATTCGCCAAGGCGAAACGGCGCTGGGACAACAACTGGATGAACTCACCGTGCCCTCTCGCACCGTCTGGTTACCACTGTCCTGGGATGATGATGCCTGTCGTTTGGCGATAGAAAAATACATGCAATCGGTTCGTGCCAATGCGCCATGGTGCCCGAGTAATCTGGAATTTATTCGTCGGATTAATGGCCTTGAAGATATTGAAGCCGTTAAACGAATCTTGTTTGACGCCTCCTATCTGGTGATGGGGCTGGGCGATGTGTATCTGGGCGCTCCTCTGGCAACGCCCGTGGATCCTCGTCATCGATTGGTGACCACCAAATACAACCCCGCACGCACCTGGACCGCCGAAAACTCCGTGGGGATTGGTGGCTCATATATGTGTGTCTATGGCATGGAGGGTCCGGGTGGCTACCAGTTTGTCGGGCGTACCTTGCAGATGTGGAATCGCTACCGCACGACCGCTGAGTTCAGCCAGCCTTGGTTGTTGAGATTTTTTGACCAAATCCGCTTTTATCCGGTCAGTGCGGAGGAATTGCAACAGATTCGTCAGGATTTCCCCTTGGGCCGTTATCCGCTTCGCATTGAATCCGGCACCTTCAAACTGTCTGATTACGAACATTTCCTGCAAGAAAATCAGCAAGAAATTCAAACCTTTACCGCGCAAAGACAAAATGCCTTTGATGAAGAACTCAGCCACTGGCATGCCACCGGGCAGTTTGACTATCAGCCCAAGGAAGCCAGCAGTGAAACACAGGAAGTCAGCTGGCCAGAATCAGCACAGGTGGTTGACAGCCCGGTGTCCGGCAGTGTTTGGCAGGTTGAAGTCAACAAAGGCGATACTGTGCAGGCCGGTCAAACTCTGTTGGTGCTGGAATCGATGAAAATGGAAATCACCATTGCCGCCACCAGTGATGGTGTGGTCAGCGAGTGTCTGGTCAGTTCGGGCCAGGAAATCAGCGCCGGACAGTTTTTGATTGTGATGGAAAGCAGCGAAGACTAAAGCAGGCTTTGCTTAACTCATCGGCATAAAAAATCCCGGTCATCACCACCGAAGTGGCAATGACCGGGATTAATGGCTGACTATTGAGAATTAGAACGTCTTGCTCAAAGACAGGATGAACTTGTCTTTTGCGAGACTAGACTTACCCCAGTAGTCTGATCTGGCATATTTGCGGCCATTGCTATCAACACCGGTATAAGCCAGTGTCCAGTCGAAGCCGACAAACTCTTTGGTCAGCGCGATGTAGTAATCAGAGTAGCCACCGACAGAAGATTCATCTTCAAAAATGACTCTTTTCAGGCTGCTGCTGAAGTCCTGATATCCATAGGCAGCAGTAAAGTCGACGCCACCGAAAAATGGCAGCTCATAATCAAAGGCAATGTTGTAGTAATGCGCTGTTTCGCTGTTGCCTTCGAAGTTTTTGGCATAGGCATAGCTGAAGGTGAAGTAGCTATATCCCAGTGCACCATAGACTTCATTGTTGTTCAAATCACTGGCACCTGGAAAGATATAGCGCCAGACACCCACATCATATTCGATGCCGGTATCCATGATTTCATTGGCAAAACCACCATAGACGCCAATCTCACCACTGGAGATATAACTTGCATTGTTGGTGCCCCAGATACCGGTGTAGAAACCACTGGCATGCTCATAGTCGAAACTGCCTTGAATAGCTGGCTTGTTATCTGACAGGCTGAAACCACGGAAAACGTAATCAGAATACAGTTCAACAGTGGCTGAGGTTGCGTGTTGACCATTTTCACTTTCCCAGGCCGCCGCGGTGCCCGCGACAAACAATGAACTGACTGCGCAGAGGGCTGCGGATAATTTTTTAAGCTGCATATTGGCTCCTTACGATGTTATGGGTTTTTACACATTCATTGCACTAACCCAATAATGTAAGCACGCCTTATGCCAAACTAATTAATATTTGTAATTCAATGCTTTACAGATTAAACAGCAAGTGTTTTCCATCATTTCCAGCCCAGTTTAGTGCACACATGCATTGCACTGTCTCGAACTGGTGCATGTTTCGCTTGAGCAGCAACCGTATTGAAGCAACAGTCAACAGTGATAGCGCGGTTGGCTCGCTGTACAATGTTGCGTTTTATTCCCCAGCTTCATGTACAAGGAGTCTTGATGAAAATCCAAAGCCATTTTGTCGATCTGGATACCCCTACCGGCGTTATGCGGACTTACATTCACCGCCCGGTAGCCGAGGGCCGTTTTCCTGTCATTTTGTTTTATTCGGAAATTTTTCAGCAAACAGGGCCAATCGAGCGTGCGGCACGTTTTATGGCCAGCCACGGTTATGCCGTGTTGGTGCCCGAAGTATTTCACGAGCTGAATCCGATTGGCACGGTATTGGGTTATGACGATGCTGGCCGTGACAAAGGCAATGCCGACAAAGAAGCCAAAGACGTTGAAGGCTATGATTCTGATAACCGGGCAATGATTGAATTTATCAAAGACCAACCCTGGAGCAATGGTCATATCGGCGCAATGGGTTATTGCATTGGCGGTCATTTGGCTTTCCGTGCGGCCTTACAGCCCGAAGTCAAAGGCACAGCCTGCTTCTATGGCACGGATTTACATATTCAGAAAATCCCCAACAAGCCGGGTCAGCACAGCATGGAACGTCTGGACGATATCAAAGGCGAATTACTGATGATCTGGGGCAAGCAGGACAATCATGTGCCGCGTGAAGGTCTGGATAAAATCCATGCTGCACTGAGCCAAACCAACATTACCTTTACCTGGCATGAGTTTAATGCCGAACACGCCTTTATGCGTGATGAAGGTGATGGCGGTCGTTATGACGCGCAAACGGCAGCTATTGGCTATCAGCTGGCGTTAAATCTGTTCAGCAGAACCTTGCGCTAGGCCGAGACTGTTCGCTGTATCCCGGCCTGTTAGTCAATCAACAGGCCGGGACTGGTTTTAGCTATTCCGCAATACAGGTTTCCAAGCCTTTCAAAATAATCTCTTTAGGCAGATCCCGACCGATAAACACAAACTTGGTCTGCCGCTGTTCAGCAGCGCCCCATTTAGCCCCCGGTACACTGCCCATTAGCATGTGTACTCCTTGAATCACTATCCTGTGTTCCATACCATCGACATGCAATACACCTTTGTATCGAAGCAGCTGGGTGCCAAAAGTATTGATCACCACTGTCAGAAACTCCTCAAGCCGATCTGGATCCAGAGCACGTTTCTCTGTAAAAACAAATGAGGTAATGTGATCGTCATGATCATGGGCCACATCGTCGAGAAAGTGAGGCTCAATCTCCAGTATTGCATTGAGGTTAAAGCCCCTGATATCAAGAATTTCCTCAATATCCGTATTGCCATGATTGACTTCAATCATCGCGGCTCTGGAGTTCATTTTTCTGAGTCGTGATTGCAGATTTTGTAGTGCAGTGTCGTCTACCAGATCTGATTTGGTAATCAAAATACGATCAGCAAAACCGACTTGCTCCTGTGCTTCATGGTGTTGATCTAACTGGGATTGAGCATGTTTGGCGTCAACGGTGGTCACTATTGCATCGAGCATGTACTGATCACGAATATCATCATCAACAAAAAATGTTTGGGCGACAGGCGCCGGATCAGCAAGTCCGGTGGTTTCGATGATGACCCGGTCAAATTTAACTCGACCATCGGCTTTTTTCTCTGATAATTCGTTGAGGATCCTGACCAAATCGCCGCGCACTGTGCAGCAGATACAGCCATTATTCATCTCAATAATCTGTTCATCACTGTCCTGAACCAGCAGTTCATTATCAATACCTGCCTCGCCAAACTCATTTTCAATGACTGCGATGCGCTGCCCATGCGGAGCGCTCAGGATATGATTGATCAACGTGGTTTTGCCACTCCCCAGATAGCCTGTCAGGATGGTCACCGGGATTTGCGCTGGTGCTGGATTGGTTTGTGCGTTTGACATGGTAACTCCTTATCTGTGGGTGCAAATTGACAGAGGATTGCCTGCTGCCCTTCAGAGCTGCGCTGCTCTGATTTTCAAGAAACCCTGCATTGATGTTGGCAACGAGATCGCCCATTGCACGGCACGAGCATGCCTTGCCAATGATAGATACGATATATCAAATCCTATCTGACTGACAATAACGTTTCAGGCTAATGGTGGACTCGGGATCAGACTACTTTCAGGAGTGGATTTGTCGAAGTGCTGGCAAGCTTATCTGCTGGTCTTGCCGAGTGAAAATCAGGCACCAGGATAGTCTGCTGTTCATGACTTAAACGCTGAAAATAAACATCAAAGTGATGATCCAGTGCTGGTGACAAGCTGACCTCCCTGCTCGCCCCATCTATCTGTATCTTGCCGTTATTAAGCACGATGATGCGATCTGCAAATCGCGTGGCAAGATTCAGATCATGCATCACCACAATCGCGGTAAGGCCATCACTGGTTCTGTCCTTGATGGTTTTCAACAACTGTAATTGGTGCGAAACATCCAGTGCAGCAGCTGGCTCATCAGCCAGCAAAATAGATGGACTGGAAATCAAACAGGCAGCCAGCAATACTCTAGCCTGTTCACCACCAGACAAGGTTTTGAACTGACGATCAATCAACTGTTCAATATCAAACGCTTTGGCATGGTCGTAGGCAGAAAACACGGCATGGGCAGTGGTCAATGAGAGACTGTCCGTGGCCGAGTGAATTTCAAGAATGTCACTGACACGATAATTCCAGTAAATCTCTGAGCGTTGTGGCAGGTAGGACAACAGCGCTGAGATCTCTGCAGGCTTCATGCGGGCAATATTACTGCCCGACAGCGTGATCTCACCGCTATCTGCATAAACCAGCCCCGACAACAATTTGAGTAATGTCGATTTACCCGCGCCATTGGGTCCGACCAATGCAACAAACTGACCTTGTGGCACGGATAGGTTGATATCACTTAACAAAAGCTTTTGGCCGGCACTTGCGTGAATCTTTCGCGCCTCAATGATATCTGTGCTCATCGTCGTGCTTCCTTGGTCAGAATAAACAAAAAGAATGGCGCGCCGAGCAAGGCCGTTAACAGGCCCAATGGAATCTCGGCCGGCGGCATAATTGAACGGGCAACACCATCAAACACCATTAATGCTGCACCAGATGCCAGCGCGCTATAGATCATCAGTCGATGATGTCTTGGTCCCAGCCACCAACGAATCATGTGGGGAATGACCAGACCAATAAAACCAATCAGACCGCCCCAAACAACCGCCAATGCTGTCACTGCTGCCGCAATCAGCACCGATCGATGCATAAACCGAGTCACATCCAGCCCCATATTTCGTGCGGTGTCTGATCCCAGGCCCAAAATATCCAAACCTCTGGCTAGTCGAAGACACAATATAAAACCGATGATTGTCAGCAGCATGAACAAGAAGAATTCCTGCCAGGTTGGCGTTTGAATGCCTCCCAGGGTCCAGCTCAAAATCACCTGCAAACTGACCGCATCATCAGACAGTGTCAGCATGATGAGTCCTCGAACAGCTGCCAGCAAGGCGGCAATGGCAACTCCAGCCAAAATCAAACCAAAGCCGCTTTCAACTCTGGCGACTCTAGCGAGGCTGACAACCAGTAATGTGGTCAACCAGGCGCCGGCAAACGCCATAATGGGCAAGAAAAATGGCCCCGGAAACAGTGCTGGCATCATCAAGGCAATCGCGGCCCCGACAGAGGCGCCACTGGCACTGCCCAACAGATGTGGTTCGGCAAGTGGATTGCGAAATACGCCCTGAAAAATCACACCCGCCATACCGAGACAGGCACCGACACAAAATGTGGTCAGTACCCGCGGAATTCGCCACTGCAAAATCAGTGTTCGCATGACCGAGTCTGGATTGTTCAGGGTATGCCACATCGTGGCCGGACTCAGAATTTCAGAGCCAAGCCATGCTGAAATCACAAAACAACTCACCACGGCCATAGCAATCATTACGGCCGGATGACGATGGCTGACAAATAATGCAGGACGCAAATAATGACTCATCATCAGGCAGCGCCCTGATTGACAAAAATATCCGGGTGCAACAACGGCGCCAGCATCTCCACACCATCAACCACCCGCGGGCCGGGGATCAAAAATAACTCACGCGGCACCATGAACACCCGGTTATTTCTGACAGCGCTGATGTTCTGCCAACCAGGTCGATGTTTAACGCTGTCGGGATCACCGTCATTGCGGGCCAACAAAATCACTTCTGGATCCGCTGCAATAATAGCTTCGCCGCTGACCTGAGTGATTTGGTCCAGATCGTCAAATATCGATTCCGCTCCGGCTCGCAACATGGCGTCATAGGTGTAGTGCCCTTTACGCACAGTGGTAAAGTTGCCGCGGTCATTCTGACCGGTTTCAAAATACACGCTCGGTCGTCGGATTCCTGCCAGTTGTTGAGCAACCATTTGCAGCCGCTGTTGTAACTGTTCAATTACACTCTCGGCATGCAGCGGGTTGCCAAGAACATGGCCTAATAAGCTGAGATTGCTGAATATTTCAGCCAGATTACGATGCAGCATCACCAGTACAGGCACACCGATGGTCTGCATCGGCTTAAGTAATGTATTCACAGCCTGTCTGGCAGGCGTCATCACCACCAGATCCGGTTCCAGCCGGGCAATCGTTTCAACAGAAAAACCCAATCGTCCACCGACAATGGTTCGACCATCACGAATATTGGGCGGATATCGGGTGAAATCCTCTATGCCGACAATGCGATCCGTAGCCCCAAGCGCATGCAACAGCTCGGTATTGCTGGAAAAAATTGACACGATCCGTTGAGGTGGCCGTGCAATCGATACCTCGCGCCCCAGACCATCAGTGATTTCCAGTATTCCGGCATTTCTGAGGCCAAAAGCGCTTGTAGATTTGGGCATCAACGCCAGTGCAATGCCTGCAAACAAGGCCTTACAGTAATGACGTCGCTGCGTCTGCAACAGTGGCGGAAAGCTATGGGTGTTGTCGGCCATGCGCTTTTAAAAATTCAGTTTCAGACCCGCATACAACTCTCTTCCCGGCATGCTGTTGCCCCGGCCACCACTTGAAAATGCAGGATCTGAAATATACGGCGTCTTGTTGAGCGCGATAAACAATGGATGCTCGTTTTTATCTAACAGATTGTTGATCCCGCCATACAACTGCAATGATGGATTGAGCTGATAACTGCCACGCATGTTCAACACCCAGAAGGCTGATTTTTTATGAACATAATCTCTGTTTGGCTCCGCAGTCGGTATCAGCAAACGCTCTTCAGTCTCGTACCAGACCGGCCCTCTGAGGATCGCATTGAAGCTAAGCTCCCATTTATCTCGACCGACCGTCGTGCCAAGACTGGTCTGGTATTTGTGAATTCTTTCAATACGATCGGTGTTCGCCGTTTCATCCGCGCCTTTGTCTCGCATATGAAAATGGTAGCTTCCGTTGGCAAATACCCGCCAGTTCAGATCTGTTGCCAGCCAGGATGACAAATTGGCTTCCAACTGTAGCTCAACACCTCTGAGTTCTATGGCATCAGAATTGTTTTCATAACTGCGTCGGCCTGCTATTTCAGGGCCGGTGATAATTCGATCTTTGATGCGGTTATCAAACACGGCAATATCACTGTAGAGCCAGCTATTTGAAAACGACAAACCCAGCTCATACTGACGACTGGTTTCATTATCCAGGTTGGGATTGCCAAAAATGGTTGAACCGGCAAATGTCTGGAAATCAGCGGCCAATTCCGTAGCTGTCGGTGCCCTGAAACCCGTTGCATAACCAGCTCTGAGCGATGTGGTATCTGTTAAGCGATAGACGGATCCCAGGGTATAGGTAAATTCATCATAACGTTCCGAATTTCTCACCAGATCATCACGGCCTTTTGTCGGCTTCAAAGTGGTTTTGCCATCGGTGTAACGACCGCCCATTCTCAGCGTTAACCGATCGTTCATTGCCGTCTGAATAATTTCTGCCCACAATGCGCCTACACGTTCAGACTGATCATTATCAAAAGGCGCTGCTCGACTGGTCACACCGTTGCTTCTGAGCGTATTGGTGCGCTCGTTTTTCAACGTGCTGTATTCCAGATCAGCGCCCACTCGGAGTTCGGTCATCGGTCGAACCAGCCAGTCGGTCATTAATCTCAAACCATAAACATCCAGCGTGCGTTCATTATCAGATAGCAAAAATGTTCGATTTTCCCATTTGAAATGATCGACATCTCTGACCATATATCCATGCGCGCTCCATGACAGCGCCGCATTGTCGGTCATGCCCTCATAGACCAGATCCAAAGAATGATTGAAGCGGTCTTCATCGCCAGTAGGTGCCCAGCTGGATCCTCTGAATCCGGCGTTATAGATACCATCGGTACGAATGGTCAGCTCAACGCGATCCAGATCGCCAATATCAACACCGGCAGCCATTAAGGCACTGCGTCTTTCCCAAGAGGTATTACGCATGCGCTCCCTGCTACCCCGGCCGGATTCATAATCACTCCGTTTACCACCACCAATGCCCAGATAGAAGTCTGCATTTTCGCCTTGATAGGAAGTCTGCGCATGACCTTGCCTGAGTGACCATGAACCAGCGGCAAGGTTAATACTGCTGCCAGTAGTATTACTGCCATTACGGGTGATGATATTGATAACGCCGCCAATGGCCTGACTGCCATAAGCAACTGACGATGGCCCTCTCATAATTTCAATACGCGATACGTCATTGAGGCTGAGTTTGGAAATATTGGCTGTACCAGCTCGACGGCCATTGACCAGCACCAGTGTTTGACTTCGATAGTCACGACCTTGTCCATCTGTTGCACCACCACGGATGTTGATGGAGGTCTGTGCCGGTGTCCATTCGCTGAAAAATCCCACAGCATTCTCGGCTAGCAAGTCGGTGACAGACTGTGCAGAAGAGCGTCTTATTTGTGCTTCAGAAATGACTTGAACTGTGGATGACAGTTGATTGAGCGAGTCGCCCCTGCCCGTAGTGGTGACAATCATTTCATCCAAGCCGATCACAGAAAAGTCTTGTTCTGCCAGCACTGAAGCACTGTGACTGGTCAACAGACCGATGGATACATAAAAAGCAACTAACGAGCGATGGCGTGTCATCATTTTTCCCTAATTGAATGTCCAGATAAGTACAGCACTTTTTTTGGCGGCTTTTGCCAGCAAAGCGTCACCATCGGGCTGTAATTTGGAGGTTAGATATGCAGTCAGCGCGCTGACCTTTTCAGGATCAGCCGCAGGATTAAAAACTTGCTGAAAATAACTATCGGCGCTGTGAAAATCAGCAAAGCTTTGCTGAAAAGTCCAGTCAACGGTGACTAATTGATTTGGCTGACAATCGTCACCCAGTGCATCTAAAATCTCGTGAATGGGTGAACCCATCACTTCACCATGCAATGAGGCAGGTAAAAAGCCGCTCAAACATTTGCCACGTGGGCCTGACTGTGCCGGCACAATCCAAATCATTAAGCGTTTGGTCTGCTGGCGTTGCCAATGCCAGAAATCGCGTGTTTCACTCAGTGGGCCACTGGTGTTGGCCGCCAGGCTGGCATCATGCACAGCAAGATCATCGGACGCCGTCTGTTGCCAGCTTTGTTGGATGACATTGAGTTGGAATGGCCATATTGATTGGTGAGCCGTCAGGTAATCGGCAAGGAAAGCGTTGGGTTCTATTGCTGTCCACTGGGCATTGTTTTCCAGGATGCGACTGACAGTGCCAGCCCMWGCACCGATGTCCAATAAC